>JAAUQQ010000304.1 GCA_012032745.1 Synechococcales cyanobacterium RM1_1_8 | reverse complement strand
GGCGGGCCTGGACATGGCTTGCGGCCTGGCTGAGCTTGCCATTGGCCCCCAGCAGCACATCGCCCATTTCCTGCATATTGCTGCATTGGTCTAGCCAGGCATCCTTTTGGCGCAGGGCCACGTAGTCCCGCAGCGGCTCCAGATAGACCTCGGGCACAAAGGCATTGGGGCCGGGCAACTGCAAGCCCATGATCGACAGGGCCTTTTCCAGGGCCAGTTGCAGTCCCTTGAAGGTCAGGTCATTGGTGCTGACATAGCAATCGGCCTTGCCCAGGAAGACGCGCACCCCGGCCCCGGTGGAGATGCGGGGGGAAATGCTGGTGATGGCATCGTCCTCGGCCAGACAGCTAATGTAGTTGACCCGCTCTAGGAAAAATTCGATGAAGTCAGCACCGGCGGCCCGGCCCAGGCCCAGCAGCGTCGAAAAGGTCTTGCCCCAATCGGCCCCAAAGTTAGTTTTTGCCGGGGCGGCTTCGGAGGTGGAAATTTTGCTGGACAGAATCGGGGGAGCGACTACCATAAAGGGCCTCTTGGAGCGCTGATGGGCGCAGAACTGCATTGAGTCCCAGTCTAACAAACCGAAATAGTTTCGTTTGCGGACAGTTCATAGAAACCTCAACTCATCGAAACCTCACCTAAAATGGGTAATTTCTGCAAAAGCACGGATGCCCAAGTCTAGGTTGGTATATTTACTGGCAACTCCTTGATCGAATTCACCACAGCAGACAGGCTGGGCAAAATTTGGATCGAGGGTTCTGCGGGAATCAGCTTTGCTAACCACTGAATTGACTGAAACTGTATTGACTGAAACGCTCTACTGGGTTGACCCGCCGCTCCCCATGACACCCTCTCCATCCCCCATCACTCAACTGGCCCCAGGGCCCTCGTCCCCTGCGATCGCTCTGGATGCCTTTGGCCATCCGCTAGAATTGCCCGCCGATCTGGATCCCCACCAAATCTTGGACTTGGTGGATCAGGTTTTACCTTTCGAGGTCTGCCTCTACCACCGCGTGATTCCGCTATCGCTGCTGGGATCCTGCCTGCGCCTCGGCATGGTCGATCCCCACGATCAGGCCGCCCTGGATTATGTCAGCCGGATTGCTGCCTACAGCGATCGCACCATCGAGCCCCTGCCCCTCGCCGGTCACCTCCACCAGGTTTTGCTGTCTGCCTATCTGCGCCACAGCAGCGCTGCTGTCCCGGACGAGCCCCTGGAAGCCCCCCTGGAAGCACCGGTCTCGGAACTGGAAACCCTCTTTCCCCAGACGTTAACCAGCCCCACGGGTGCTCATCCAACCCTCAATCATCCAACCCTCAATCATCCAACCCTCACCGATGAGACCCAGCTTCTGCCCCGGCCGCAGGCCATCGAGCCCGCCTGGGAGAATCAACGATATCTGGATCTAGATTCAAGCCTGGATCCAGATTTAATCCTAGGCATTCCCGCCCAGGGCAGAGCCACGCTGGAGGATGCAGGTGTTTCATCCCACGGGGCCAAGCATTTGGCCGAAGAACTCGCCGAAGATTGCGCCGATTCTGCGCTGGCAACCCTCAACCTGGAGCAGCCCGCCCACCTGGAGACCCAGCACCCCACAGAGGAGCGTGCTAGGGCGATCGCCGCCCGCCGGGAGCAAGCAGCGACCTCAGACATCGGCCTCCAGCGCACTCTGATCCTGGATGAAATCTTTGATGAAACCCTCAACCAAGCCGAGGTGATGGCAGAAATTGCCAAACAGGCGCAGCCTGTCCAGGCAGAGTCCAATCCTGGGGCGACAGAGGAAACGATTCCTGGTGATTTGGGCTTCCAATCCGCTGGCCTATCCCAGGATATTGTCGAGGAACTGCCCAATAGTTCGAGCGAGAGCCATCCCAGCGCTGCGGTTCCCCTCAACCTAGATGCCCTGGTCGATCTGGAACAGCAGCATCGCCAGCCCTGGGCGGCGATCGCCCACCTGGCCGCCCCCAGCCTCCTCCAAGCCATCCTCGGGCGAATGCTCCAAGGCCAAGTCAACCGACTGCGCCTAGAGCGCCACCGTCACCCCCAACCCGGCACCAGCCCGGCCCAGCTCCTCTGGAACCCTGCCGGAGTGATGCAGCCCGCCTGGACAGACTTTCCCCTCAGCTCCTGCGAAGCCCTCGCCCGCACCCTACGTCGGCTCGCCCAGCTACCGGTCGGCCCCATTGCCCAGCCCATCCAGCGCGGCGTCATGCGCCGCTACCAAGGTCAGCCCCTGCTGTTGCTGATGCAGTTTCTGCCCGGCAAAGCCCTGGCCGTGATTGAACTGCGCCTGGTGCGAGGCCCGGCCCTGGTCGCCTTTCAACAGCGCCAGGGACAAGACCTGGGCAGGGAGGCCCTGCTGAGCGCCCAAACTCTGCAATATCGAGTGCAGCAGCTCCTGGACCACAGCCAGCGCTACCCCGCAGCCAGCGCCATTCCGCCCCAGCTCTTGGAGGTCATTCAGCAGCTCGCCCTGACCCTTGCCTCCGCTCCAGGCCCCAACCCGGCCCAATCCTAGACTGGCTTGCCTAAGCAACGCCCAAATCGTTCAAATCGCCCAAATTTCCCAAAAAACCGGCCTAGCCAGCGCCAGGACCAGGCTCAGCTCCATGCCCTACGACTTACCTCCCCCCGCCCTGGACGATGATACCTATCTGACCCACTATCGCTGGATGGCCCGAGCGTTGGAGCTGGCAGAACAGGCCGGTGCTGCGGGGGAAGTCCCCGTCGGGGCTGTGATCGTTGCCCCCAATGGTCAATGCCTGGCTGAAGGCGAAAACCGGCGCGAGCGGGATCACGACCCCACTGCCCATGCCGAAATCGTCGCCCTGCGCCGAGCGGGAGCCGCCCAGGGCCGCTGGTATCTCAAGGGCTGCCAGCTCTATGTCACCCTAGAACCCTGCCCCATGTGTGCTGGAGCCATTCTCCAAGGGCGGATCCAAACCTTGATCTATGGAACAGCAGATCCTAAAGCGGGGGGGATCTGCGGCGCGATCGACATCCCCCACAGCCCCGCCGCCCACCACAAGCTAGAGATTCTCCAGGGTATTTTGGCTGCTCCCGCCCAGCAGCAGCTCCAGCAATGGTTCGCCGCCCGCCGCGCTGCCAACAAGCGAGACAAGAGGCCATAATGGAGGCAGCGCCCTAGGCTATCAAATGTAGGTTTTTGTAAAGGCGGAAATCAAACGTAGGAATTCCGGACTCGCAGTCCGAAACCCTGCAAAATAGAATACAAGCTCGCACTGAAAATCCCCATTGAGTGAGCCGGAACCAGCCCCCCCTGAGCTATCTCGACCAACCCAGCCCTGCCGCCCCCTTTGGCCCAGACCGCAGCTCTGCCAACCGCCCAGCCCACCGACGCAAGACGACAGACGCCATGTTCAAGCTTAACGCCGGTTCCCATCGATACCTCAAGGCCCAGCTCCGCCCGCTCACGAAGCCGGTGTTCTGGGCCTCGGCGGGATTGTTCAGCCTGTCTCTGTTTATTGTCGTCATGCTACTGAATAATCCGGAGCGACTCCTGGGCGGCAATGCTTCCAATGGGGTTGCGAATCTGGATGGAAACCAGACGCTGACGCCAGATGAGCGGGCCAGGGCCGCCGAGATTGATGACCTGTCGGTGTTGTTGAAGCAGCTAGATGAGCGGGGAGCCCTGGATGCAGCCAGCAGCCAGCCAACCGCTGAAGTCAAAACTAAATCAGACTCGGCCAACAAGGCAGACAAGGATGCCCTGGTGCAGGACAGCGCCCCTTCCCCCAGTGCCCCGGCCCCCAGCGCCTTTGAAGCCTTGCCGCTGTTGAATCTTTCTCCTCCTACCCTCACCAGCGAGGGTAGCCCCCGATCCACGGTAGGTTTGGGGTTTAGCGGCTTTGATCCAAGCGGCCCGTCCGCCAACCGCTCGGTGGGGATCGCTGGCACTGCCGACCCATCCTTGGCCCTCTCTCCCCTGGCAGCAGCGCTACAGCAGGCTAATCAAAAGGCGATGAGCGAGTCATCTGTCGGCGCGGCTTCGGCGGAGACTCGCGCCGGGGCCACAGTTGGTGCCACAGCCGGGAGCGCTGGGCTGTTTGGGGCAGATCGCTCTGGGGCGAGCCTTCCAGCAACCGGCCTGCCCGCCAGCAATTTTCCCACGGCGAATTCTGCGATCGCCTCTCCCAGCACCGCGCTGAATACCGCCATCTACCCCGCGACAACTCCCAGCAACAACGCCTACACCCAGTTTCTCAACCCGAACCTGACAGTTCCCAATGGCGCTGCTGCACCGGTTTCTGCCCCTGTCCTGCCCCTGCTCACCCCCGCCAGCGCTCTGCCATTCTCCAGCGCCGCTCCCAATGGAGCAACCCCAGCCTCATCCGGCAGCTTCAACGGTAATTTTGTTTTGCCCACGGCTTCACCGATGGGAACTCCCAGCTCGGCCCTGCCCCAGACTGGCTTTCCCAGCCAAGCTCCTGCCAGTCAGTCTTCCACTCTATCCCAAACGGCGGCACCGTTCTCCATCCCTAACAGCACCCCAGCTCGATACACAGGCAATGGAAAAATCAACACCTTCGCCAATCCCTAGAGTGGTGATGGCTGTGGGAGTGGTGATGGCTGTGGGAGCGGTGATGGCTGTGGGAGTGGATAGTTACAGGCAGGTTGGCTAGTTATAGCTTCGCCTGGAGCTGCTTGATCGCATGGACGCGGCCCACGACCCGCAACCGTTCATTCTGCTCCCGCTCGACATAGAGCTGCCCTGCCAGAACAGAGCCGCCTCGGGCCTTTTGGTAGACGCTGACGCCACCGTTGTCGGCAACGTTGCTTGCTGGGACAGCGTTGCCCACTGGGACAGCATTACCATCAGCTTTCCCCGACTCGCGCAGCTCGAAGCCCATCTCCATCAAGGCCTGTTCAAACCGCTGGGTGAATGCGGTGCGATCGCGGTTTGTCTCCGGCAAAGCCAACTCCAGCGTCGTATTTCGGTTCCTGAGCGCGCCCATCACCCCACCGAATAGGCCCAGCAGCAAACCACTTTGGATGGCTGTGGGGCTGTCGTAGGGCAAGTCCATGGCCTGGCCCGCGACAAAGTACCCCAGGCAGGTGCTGAGGCTGAAGTAGTACAAAAAGGTCACTAAAAAACCGGGTCCGCTCATCATGACTGGTTTCCCCGCCTCCACTAATACTCTGGCCTCAACAACCAGATTGCATTTTGTACCCCAGGGCAAACAACTGTAAACCGCAACTGCGAACCGGCTCACTCAGGCTGCCAGCACCCCAGCAATCAAGCCGAGGGCCGCCAAGATTCGGGGATCGTGCGCCTAGGGAGGAGACATCTGGCAGATATTCTCCCGCGACTCCTGGCGAACCTTGCCAGAAGCGGCGGCCAGTTGAAGCTGAGTGAAAGCACTTAGATCCTGGGCATCGTACTGCCCTCGCAGGAGCTGGCGCAGCGCTTCCTCAGCCTCGACTGTCAAATAGCCCGTCCGCAGGGCCTGCTGGACGATATCGCAAATTTTTCCCATGATGTTTTTTTGTTTCCAAGGTGGCGTTGATGAATCATTTATGGGCGGCTCGAACCCTAGGCGACGCAAACCTAGACCCACACAGAAGGCAAAATGACTCAATCCTTTTGGTGGCGTGGTGTTGGTGGATTATTGATGGTGAAATTGACTCCCTGTAGGCCAATCCTCTGGTGATGCATTTGTCAACTCAGTAGTAGCGGGGGCCGATCGCGGTGACAAAGCAGCTTGTCCGGAGGAACTCACGAGTCCCATGAATTTCCCTAAATATATACCACTCAACATATCGGAGTTTTTATCGAATATTGGTATCGAAGGCGTCCAAAAATGATTCAACACAGCCTCACAGCTTTACGGAAACTGTGCCATGCCCAGGGGGGGGAATCATCTCCGCCGCCATGGGGAACTTCCCAAGGGATGGGTTGCGATCGCGCTGGGCAGAATTCGGTTGCGGCATCGTGACAAAGTTTTGACGCTGGGACTCAATTCAATCCATTCCATGGGATCTGTCCTCCGGCATTGAAGCAGTCTTGAAGCAGCCAGGGGAAGCGGTGGAGACCACGAACATAAATCTTCTATCCAGGGTGACCGGGTTCTATCATTAACTTGGGTGCGATCTTCCCAGTTAGGACTCGGTTGGTACTGGGGGCTGTCCCCCCTCAGCCCAAGTTGATTGACCCATGTTGATTGACCCAAGTTGGTTGACCCAAGTTGATTAAACTTAAGTGAATCGACCCCAGCTAACTGATTGAAGTTTGTCAAACCGAAGGAAGCCTTGGCCC
>JAAUQQ010000303.1 GCA_012032745.1 Synechococcales cyanobacterium RM1_1_8 | reverse complement strand
AGCCCTTGCCCCAGCCCGTGCGGGCGCTCTAGGGCGCGATCGCTCCGTGATCTCCGTTTCTCATCCTGTTCTTCCACTGCAATTGCCCGTGATCTTGCCCTCTATCATCGCTCCCCTGGCTCTGGCTCCCCTGCTCCCCAGGCCGTTCTATTCGGGGCCGTTCTATTCTGGGACATTCGTTCCAGGGCCATCCTCCCTGGTGTCGTCCTTCTGGGGCAGCTGCCCCCGTCGCCTGCGCCGCTTCATCACTGGACTGCTGCTGGCAGCGCTGTTTTGGCGCTGCAATTCAGCCTCAGCGCCGCCAGCTCCATGGCCGCCGCCAAGCCTTACCAGGCCCTGACCTTCCCGCCCCTGCCGGAAATTGAGCTGCCGGACTACCAGCGCCTCACCCTGGACAATGGCATGGTGCTGTACCTGATGGAAAACCACGAGCTGCCCTTGGTCAGCGGACAGATGACCATCCGCACCGGCAGCCGATTTGAACCTGCGGATCAGGTGGGCCTGGCCAGCTTGACGGGGGATTTGATGCGAGCCGGGGGCACCCAGGGAGAATCCCCTGCCCAGCTCAATACTTTTTTGGAGGATCGGGCAGCTTCGATCGAAACCGACATCGGCAGCGCCAGCGGCAGTGCTCGCTTCAGCGCCCTGAGCGAAGACCTAGAGACCGTCTTGGAGCGATTTGGCCAGGTGCTGCGCCAGCCCGCCTTCGATCCCGAACAGTTTGACCTATTGAAGTCCCAGCTCAAGGGCAGCCTGACCCGGCGCAACGATGATCCAGACAATATCGCCAGCCGGGAGTTTGAAAAATTGCTCTACGGTGGCGAGAGTCCCTATGCTCGCACCCTGGAGCTGGAAACCCTGGACAACATCAGCCGGGAGGATGTCATCGCGTTCTACCGGAATAATTTTTCCCAAATCGCACCATGTTGGGGCTCTATGGCGATTTTGACAGCGCGGCGGTGCTGCCGCTGTTGGAGGCGGTGTTTGGCGATTGGCAGCCCACGGACCAGCCCCTGCCGGAGCTGCCAGCGGTGGCCCAGGCCGAGGCCGGGGAACTGTTTGTGGTGGATCAGCCCCAGCTCAACCAGAGCAATGTGCAGATGGGCCATTTGGGCGGCCTAGCGGATAATCCGGACTATCCGGCCCTGAGCGTCATGAATGATGTGATGAATGGCTTTGGGGGACGGCTGGGCAATGAGGTGCGATCGCGGCGCGGTCTCGCCTACAGCGTCTATGGCTACTGGAGCCCCAACTTCGACTACCCCGGCACGTTTTTTGCGGGAGCCCAAACCCGTACCGAAGCCACGGTGCCCCTGGTCAAGGTTCTGCGCGAACAATTTGAAGCCCTGCGCAGCCGCGACATCACCCCCGAGGAGCTGCGCGATGCCAAGGAATCGGCGCTCAATTCCTTCGTTTTTAATTTCCAAGATCCGCGCCAAACCCTGTCTCGGATGATGCGCTACGAATACTACGGCTATCCAATGGACTTTATCTTCACCTATCAAAAAGGTGTCGCCGCCACCACCGTTGCCGATGTGCGCCGCGTCGCCCAGCAGTATCTCCAGCCAGATCAGCTCGTCACCCTGGTGGTGGGCAACGCTGCTGCCTTTGCCCAGGAGCTGGGCCAGGAACTGGGCCAGCCGGTGCAGCGGATTGAGCTTTAGCTAGTGGCGAGCCAATTCCTCAGTGCCGATCGCCAACGCCAGCCAGTCGATCTGCCGAGCCAGTTCGGGGAACTGCGCCCGCTGCTGGCCCTGGTAGCGGAACCAGCCACAGTAAAGGGTCAGCAGCGGTGCTAAGAGGGCGATCGCCGGTAGCCTGCCCCCCAGCCAGTGCCACAGATCCCGAGGCAGGCTTTGCAGCTCCAATGGAGCACCCCATGGACCAAGCTCCGTCGCGTGACGGGGGCCATCAGAGGAATGCCATGGAGTTCGTGGAGGTAGCGGTTGGAGCGACCGTAGCGCTGCCACTGGCTGCGCAGGGCGGCCAGGCTGGTGCGGTGGCAATGCTCGACGATCGCCGCCGGGGCAAAGGCCAACTTCTGGCCCCCCTCCCGCTGAATGCGCCAGCAGAGATCGGCATCGCCCCCGGTAGTCAGATAGGGCCGAAACATGCCCACCTGCGCAAAGGCCGATCGCCGCACGGCCAGATTGGCCGTCTGGCCATAGGGACAAAAATCATGGGCCAGGGTGTGGGCCTGGGAGAGCACATCCCGATAGCTGGCATATTGCGCGAGCCAGTTGGTCTCCGTGGCCCCCGCCACTTCCCCCACCACCAAGCTCACACTGGCATCAGCCAGGGGCTGGGCCAGTTCCCTCAGCCACTGGGGCTGGGGCCGACAGTCCGCATCGGTGAACACAATCACATCATGGTGGGCCAGGCGAATGCCCCGGTTGCGGGCGGCGTAGGCGCTCTGGATGGCCGTTTCGCTTTCCTGGCGAAACTGAAAGCCCTGGCCCTGGGCGATCTGGATCCGTTGGTGGAGCAACGCGACGGTGGCATCGGTGCTGCCGTTGTCGATCAGGAGATATTCCACGCGATCGCGGGGATAGTCCTGTCCCTCCAGGCAATCCATTAAGGGCTCCACATCGGCTTCACCGTTGTAGATCGGAATCACCACCGATAGAAACGGCTGTTCTGAGGCAGACGGCTGTTCTGAAACAAACGGCTGTTCTGAAACAAACGGCTGCTCCGAAATAAAAGAAACAGCAGCGGCGGAATTCGGCACAGTCAGATTAGACACAGGTGTTAACAAAGAAGGTTCAGCGGAGCCCGCAGCAAATGGAACCAGCTAGGTGGAACCCGGTAGATGGAACCCGCGCCATTACGGCTTTACTGTACTGACGAAAACAGTGCTCATGATGTTGTGAACCGCTGTACTTAAATAGCCCACCTGACCATAGGCATAGGTGAGATTATCGAAGCAGACCGCCGGTTGGGCGATGAACTTAACCGCCTTATAGAGCCCGCGCAGCAGCCGCTCCCCGGCCTGGCCAAACTGGGCCACGATCCCCCGCCCTGCGAGCTGATCGCGGTAGCATTCGCTCACGCCCTGCCACCAGCTCCGGCGCAGAAACCACTGACGGGCCAGGCGTTCTGGGGCGACATTGTGGGCCACTAGGGCCTGGGGCAGGTAGGCCACGCGCCAGCCCTGGCTCAAGGCCGCTTCGGTCATAAACAGCTCTTCATTGGACAGCAGCTTTTTGCCGACCCGGCCTAGCTGGAGGTCAAAACCGCCCACCTGGTCCAGGAACGATCGCCGCAGGGAATAGTTCAACCCCCGAGGCGTCAAGCTGGGATTCTCGATCGTCAGCTCCGCCTGGCCCAGGTCGTAGTGGCCCAGGCAGGAGAGCATTGCCTCCGACAACCACTGGGGAGGCTCGGTGGCCTCGGGCCAGAGCAAGGTGACCCGACCCCCGGCGATCGCCAAGCGCTCATCGGCTCCATAGGCTGCCACCAGCGTACTCAGCCAGTGGGGTTCGGCCACGGCATCATCGTCTAGATAGGCAATGATCTCGCCCTGGGATTCGATCACGCCGCGATTACGGGCATGGGAGAGGCCGAGGGTGGATTCATGGATATATTTCAGGCGCGGCTGGCCTTGGGGATCCACCAGCTTCGCCTCGACGAGGGCGCGGGTGCCATCGCTAGAGGCATTGTCGATCACAATCACTTCAAATTCGCCGAGGCCCTGGGCAGCGAGATCTTGGCCCAGCAGGCTGTCGATCGCCGCGCCGAGGTAGCGATCGCGGTTGTGGGTACAAATGATGGCTGAAATGACCGGTTTAGCGGCTTGGTCTAGCATGGCGGCGGTGCGCAGGGGTGGAAGGCTGGAGGATGCACAGAATCGACAGGGTCTGGAGGCGATGGACTTAGACCGCTCTGAATCGAACGGGTCTAGCCAACAGCAACCCAAGCCCAGACTGAGCAGATTAGCCAGACCCAGCGGATTAGACAGATCCACCGTTCTGGGTTCAATCCTAGTTTGACCATCTGGGGTGCGATTTGCTCATCCCATCAAGACTTCCTCAGAGTTTTTTGGGCTGGGACAGAACCCAGCCAAGGCCGGGGATAGATCTGGAGTAAACCTGGGCTGGCTTGATTAGCTCTTCTCACCCTCTCCTACCAAACCCGCCAATCCTCCCAGCTTTCATTAAAAATTGAGGTATTGGGAAAGGCCGTGGGATTGCCCTGGCGCTGGAGTCGCTGCTGCAACTGCCGCAGCACCGGCTCATCCCTGGGCAGATCATCCACCATTTCATAGGGCATGGTGCCGCTGTCCAGGGCCAGATCCGCGACGGTGCCCGCCGCTGCCCCCGCCGACCACTCGAAGGAATGGACCCGGTAGGCGGCGGCGGCGATGTGGCTGGTGGCAATGCCCTTACCCGCAACCAAAAGATTGTCAATTTGTTGGGGAATCATCGCCCGCAGCGGAATCTGGGCCGGGTAGGCCTGGCCGTGGCCCTGGCGACTGCCGGGGCGTTCGATGTTACCGGGCTTTTCCGAGGGCGATTCGGCCATACAGGGATGAAAGTCGATCGCATACTGGGCAATTCCCACCGCATCTGGATAGATCGTCGAACGGCTGCGGCGTTGGATTTCAGCGGCGGGGAGGTTTTGGGCGATCGCCGCCGTCGCCTCCAGCCCCGCCAGGGCCTTCCACATCTGCCCATAGGTGCGGGGGCTGAGTTCCTGTCGATAGTAATCGGCGCGAAAATCCGCCCGTGAAATATCCAGCTCCGAAATGCTAAAGCCCTCACCATAGCCGGGGCTGGGCCGTCCAATGATGCGCCGCCCCTCGCGAATGTAGGGATATTTCGAGAGGCCATGGTCCGTGCCCATGGGGGAATCGGCTCCGATCAACAGGCGATGGTTGGGGCTGGGTTCCTTAATGCCGCTGCCCTTGGTGGGAATCTGGGAATTGGTTGTTCCGGCAACCAGCCAATAGTAAAAGCCCAGAGCCTGCTCCTCGCCGCTGCGTAGGGTTTCGGTGCGCAGGCCGCCCCGCCAGCCGCCGGGATCGAGCTGGCCGCTGGCTCTGAGTTGATCGCGGCTGTAGACCAGGTTGTCGGCGGCGGTGCCGGGGCGGTAGTCATTGCCCCAAACCCAGTTCTGCATGGAGATGTCGCCGGGCTGGGGCAGGGCGACTTTGAACGGGGTGCCCTGGGGTCGCTTTTGGGCATTGGGTGCCCAGATGCGGCGATAGGTAAACACCGCGTTGAGGTTCGATAGATTGGGATTGGTGTCGTAGCCGTAGTAGGCGGCATAGCGATCGTAGAACGCTGGCTTGGACTGGGGTTGGGGCTGGGCCGTCTGCTCCATGGCGAAGGTGTAGGTGAAGCCCTGGGTACAGTAGGGATCGCCGGTTTCGCTGGCGGAGGAGGGATTGCGATAGCTGCGGGGATCTAGGCCCAGGCGATAGGGCACATCGGCCAGGGCGACCAGCTCGCCGGTTTCGCTGGCATCGACCACGTACCAGCCCGGTCCCGGTTTGGCGCTGGCTGGGGGCTGCTGCTTTCGATCTTCTTTGGGAGCCGGGGGGCTAAAGCGGATGATCGTTTTGTCTAGCTGGGGGGATGCAGCATAGTCATAGGCATCGGCCAGGCTGCTGGAGAGGGGGAAACGGTTCAGCGGCGGTGCGCCTTTGGCCGGGCGGTGTTGGATGGCGATCGCCCCCCAATCAATCGCTTGCCTTGAGGCCCCTCGGTCTCCAAATCCTTGATTACTGTGTTGGGAAACCACTTGAGCTTACCCTTGCCTTTTTTCTCCGCCGCCTTGAGTTGTTCAGCCAACAGATTGTGGGCATCCTTGGGCAAGAAGCAAGACACACTCACCCAGCAATCGCCGGGGTTGAGTTCGCCGTAGTGTTTTTCGATGCGCGATCGCAGTTCGTTATAGCCCTTGGAATAATATTCCAAAGCCCGCTGTTTCTTGGCTTCATCCAGAGCCGAGGTGCCCTGGGCGGAAATTTGCCCGCCGACCCAGTCGGTAATCTCCGTTAGGCAAACCGTGCGCCCTGCCAGCAGCCCCTCATAGGCCGTGGCCGCCCCGGCCAGGCCACCCCCGACCACCAAAATATCGCAAGTCTCGGTTTGATCAATCGCTGGGGCTGAAGCAGTTGCTGGAACTGCCGAGGGAACCGCCTGGGCCACCTGAGCTGGGGAGGCGGCCAGGGCGGAAACCGGGGAGGCCAGGGTGAGCCCCAGCAGGCTCAGGCCAGCAGCGGTGCGGTGGAATCGGCGGTGGAGCAAAGACATAAAATCCGTGGGGGGCGGGAGAGAAAG
>JAAUQQ010000004.1 GCA_012032745.1 Synechococcales cyanobacterium RM1_1_8 | reverse complement strand
GCCAGCCCCTCGAACGTGCAAACAGCCGCTGGAGAGGTTATTGAGTTGTCTTGCCAACTCGGCGGGTGAGCATTGGGTGGGGGCAATACAGGTTTCCGGCATGAGGGGATGATCCTTGCGCTGAATCTTGAGCGTAGGTAGCAGGGGTAGATGGGTTGGAAGGGATGGGAGCACTTACCCTGGAGCGTTGTTAGGGGTTGTTCCGATTTTTGCTTTTGGGTTTTTGCTTTGCGTCTCAGTCCTGACTATCTGGATTAGAGATGTCTGGATTGGAGCTGTCTCAATGGGGATGGCAAAGCTGAATGTGAGCAGCTAAATGTGAGCAGCTTGATGAAGGTCTTGAACAGTTATTTTATTAACAGTAAGGTTCTGAATCTCATTGTTGTAAAGTTATGTTCACGTTGCCTTTAATATGCCCATCAGTCAGACTGATCTCTACATTTTCTTAATGCTAATATTTTGTCAAGCTGTCGTACAAATGTGGGATAACTAGCTGCTGAGGTAGCGGAAAATCATCCTCAGCAGATCCTTGCCGCTGCATTGGCTGTCGAGGGCGTCGGTGGCTCCAGCCATTTTGACTCTGGCATTATCCAGGAGGCTTTTCTTTGGCAGGATCAAGATAATGGGCTTGTTTTTGAGCGATGGAGATTTCCGCATCAAGCTACAGAGTTCGTAGCCATCAATCACCGGCATCTGGGCCTGGAGGAAGATCAAGTTGGGGGGCGTTTGGGCAAAGAGGGACAGGGCTTGGGTGGGATCTGTAATCTGGACGAGGGAGATCTCGGCCCCATCAATCAGTGGGCGAATGGTCTGGGTGAGCGCTGGGTCTGGATCGATGCAGGCAATGTGCCAGTTGGCGGCCAGGGCGCTGTTGTCGTCATCCATGCCGAGGGTGTCTTCCGAGGGCTCTGCACTGGCGAGGGGGCCGATTTGGATGACGGTTTGTTCGGGCTGTTCATCGTCGCTGGGGAAGGGGCGACTGAGGCTAGGGCTGTTGCTGGTTGGGGGATTTGATGGGGAATTTTCTGGGGGATTGGTGCTCAGGTTGCTGGGGGGGCTTGGGATGGGGAGAGTCAGCGGCGCGGGGGTAGGGCAGCTTGTCAAAGGGGAAGAGGGGCGATCGCAGCAAAATAATCTGATCCGCCATCAAGGGATACAGCCGCTGGGCAAACAGCAGCTCATCCTGGCGGACGATCATGCCGAGCTGGCGGAAGTTGAAGCCCACGAGCAATTTGCTGAGCTGATTGACGCGGTCTTCCTTGAGGCGTGTGCGGGCGAGGGTTTTGCTGGCCAGGTAGGGCCGCTGGTAGGGCGAGACCAGGTGGGGTGCGAGGCTACGCCAGACCGCGAGGCGCTCCTCCACCCGCTCCAGAAATGGAACGATTTGCAGGGTGCAAAAGATCGGTAGCTGCGGGAGAACTTGGCGTTTGATCCCGTAGTTGGCTTCGGGCAGCTGAATGTAGCCCTCCATCACCTCGGCGGTGATTTTGCTGGCTAGGGTGCCTGCGCTGATGGCATCGATGTAGAGTTCTTGAACAGCCCAGGCGATCGCGCCGTAATCATGGCACAGCCCAGTGTCATGGCACAGGTCCGTTGTGGGAGAGCCTGGGGCCTGGGGATCGCCATCCTCCGAAAAACGACTGCGCATTTCATTGCGCACGTCTTTGTCGAGGGCGGTGAGCAGACCGGCGAGGCTGCGCAGGTGCCGTTCGAGGCGCTCAAAGGGATCAGCCGAGTTGCTCGCATAGACAAGCTGCCCCTCGCGGAAGTAGAGATGCCAGGTGATGGCTGGGTCGCTGAGCTGAACGTGGCTGATGTTGCTTGCAGCGGCAGCAGCTAGGACGGATCTGGGATGACAAAATTCGAAGGCAACAGCGGTTTCCACGGGCGAATCCTGTTCTGAGCGGCGCAATTTATAGAAACTCAATGACCAGTGCAGCCTGCTGACTCAGCGGCGTTTTCGCTTCCGAGGGAGATCGCTGCGATCGCGCTGAAGCATGGTGTTTCCCACTCCTTCAGCATTCCCTTCAGGGCGGGGAACTAAACCGTGCCCTCGGAATTGAGCGGGGAAATTTATGTCATATATGTGCCACACCACTGTGAGCAAATGCCACATAGATGCTAGGGCCAGCCACCGCCAAATGCCCATCAGAAGCAAACGCCCAGACAGCTATCAGCCTGTCCACCCCGAGCGAAGCTGGCAGGATGACTGTGCTACCCTTTGCCTAGGCACTACGTACCTGTGCGGCATCTCGCGAGATTCCATGGCCAAACCTGGGCATTTGGACCTAGGCAGGGTTGGCGCTGGAGGGGTATGTTGGTTGTCAAGCCCAGTCATGCCCAGTCATGCCCAGACTGCACCATTGCTATGACCGATGCCATGCCACGATTCGATGCCATGATTCGATGCTATGACTAACGCCAGTCCCGGCCATTCCAGTCCGCCTTTATCCCGCCCCATCGCCCTCTCCACCACGGCGGCAGGGCGGCAGCGGGATCTCTGTGCCTCTGTCGTCATTCCCTGCGCGGCTGACACGATTTGGCGCATTTTGACCAGCTACGATCGCCTCGCAGAAATCATCCCCAGCCTCACCCTCAGCCGACGGCTGCCCCACCCCGAAGGGGAGGGCAAAATTCGCCTCGAACAGGTGGGTGCCCAGAAGCTGCTGAAGCTGAATTTCTCAGCCCGTGTCGTCTTGGACATGGAAGAGGAATATCCCAATGCCATTCACTTTGCCATGGTGGAGGGGGATTTTAAGTATATGAAGGGAGCCTGGAAGCTGGAGGCGCTGGAGCCTGAGGCCGATCAGCCCCAGACGCGGCTGTCCTATTGCCTGACGATCCTGCCGAAGCGGACGATGCCGGTGAGCCTGGTGGAAAGCCGTTTGAGTGAAGGCATGACGATGAATTTGGAAGCGATCTATCGCCTGGCGATCGCCGCCAACCAAGGGGTGAATCTCAATTTTTCACCGGCGGTGTGAAGGCTGTCCCAGCCGCCGCTTTGACTTGACCAAGCCTGACCCCCGGCCTGGAGCAGGCCAGGCAGCGGGTCGAGGCGGCGGGTGAGGGCTAACTACTTCTTAATCACAAACGGGCTAGCATCGACCTTCTCCTGCACCTTATTCTGGCGCTGGAGCACCTGCTGGAGCATGGCCGTGGCCTCTCCTCGGGTTGTGGGACGATTTCCCTCCAGGCCCTTGCTGCGGTCGGCGTTGATGGCGAGGCCCGCATTGATCGTGGCCGCCACCTGGGCCCTGGCCCAGTTCGGAACCCCGGTCAGGTCATAGCCGCTGAGGAATCCATCCACATCCGCTGGGGGAGCCAGCTCAAGGCCGCTGGCCAAGGTGACAAACACCTGCCAGCGGGGGATCTGCTCTTCGGGACGGAAGACCAGACCTTGGGGCGTGGAATAGCCGCTCATGAAGCCCACCGCATTGGCTCCGGCGATGCCCTGCGCGCCCCAAAAGGAGGCTTCGATGTCGGTGAACTGGCTCGCTGCGGTTGCGGCATCGCCATTGGCCTGCTCGGCTTGGTTGATTAAGCTGGCAAACTCGGCCCTTGTGATCGGGGCATCCACATCGAAGCTCCCCTGGGTATTGGGCAGCTCGCCAAAGCGGTTGGCTTGGGTTAAGGAGGCTGCAAAGGGGGCGACCCAGGAGCTGGGATCGACCGTGGGAACGCTGGTGTCGAGATCCGCTGAGGCGACGGGGACAGCGGGGCTGGGTGAGACGGTCGCGGTTGGTGTTGCGGGGGCCGTTGTCGCTGGAGTTGGGGAAGCGGGAGCCGCTACTGGTGGGGCAGGGGCCTCGGGGGTGGCACCGGCGGGAAGATTGCCAGCGGCGATCGCCCCCCCAGCCGCCGCTGCACCAGCTAGGCCTGTGCGGGCTGGCAGGGTGGATTCTGGCTCATCGTCCTGGGCGGCTGCCCCCAGGCTGGCAGAGGGGGAGCGCAGGGGGCCACCTCGGCCTGGGCCGCGCCATCCTCCAAGGCTGCTCTCCCGCCATCGGCCTCGGGTGCCACACCGGCAGCCATGCCACCCAGCCCTGCATCGGCGCTGGAGTCTGCCTCGCCCGTAGCTAAGCCGAAGCCATTGTTGAGCCAGCCCCCGCCATCGGCGGTGGCCTGGGGGCGGATGCTCCAGAAAAAGATAGTGCCGATGACGCCAAAGGCCACCAGAATGGCGATCCATTCATCGGAGCCGAGGTTGAGGCGCTGGGACAGGGGTGTCGCGGCGGCGTCGTCTTCTGGGCGCTGGGGTTGACGCGGTTGGGGATCGTCAGGGGAGTAAGTCATGGGGCGGAGTTCACTCGGGGAATGGGGCAATCTGGGGCCATTGTCCTGGGGCCATTGTCCTGGGGCCATTGTCCTGGGGCCATTGTCAATCAGCGCGGTCCTACAGGGCTGTCGGCGCGGCTACCAGGGTGAATTTACTGATTCTAGACATAAGTGATTCTAGACATAAGTCTCCCCAGGGCAAAGCTTCTCTTGACTGTTTTTATAATCCTTGATGGGTGGTTTGGTCGATCGCAGGCCGGGGAGATGCCCTCGCTCCTCCTTCGAGATTCGCTCCGGAGATGGGCCTGTGTGGTGGGCTAAGGCGGAGAGAATGGGGGGATCAGGACTGATTCAAAGCCCAGTCATAGTCCAGATAGTCCAAGCCGTAGCCCCCTGCTTCTAAATAAGCTTTGTCTTCTGGGCTGACATAGTTACTGACAAAATTGAGCACGGCGCGCTCTTTTTCGTTCCCCGCAAAGCCGCTATCGGTGCCATAGTCCGGCAGCCAGTCCTCGCCGAACCACTTGAAAATAGAAGACAAATAGACTTTGTTCGCCTCGCGATCGATACGCAGGCCGATTTCAGGGCTGGCCAGCCAGATCTTCACCTGCTCATCGAGTTGGGCCTCTAGCTGTTCCCCGCTGTAGGGCTCTTTGCGCAGGGGTGGGCAGCTCATAGCGGCGCAGACCAGGGCCGCATGGATGCGAGGCTCGTTGTAGTCTACGCGCAGGGTTTCATGCTCGATTTCATCCAGGGTTTTTGTCTCGGAGGCAATGCCATGCTTACGGCCCCGCCAGACGCCGTTAATGTCTTTGATGCTGGCCTTGATCGGGGTTTGGTCGATGATGGAAGCCAGGGTCAGGGAGTTATAGGCGTTGATCAAAAAGGCGATCTGCTCTGGTTCGCTCCAGCTCTCAAATTGGCTCGGGGGGACGCTGGCGAGGGAGGCATTGTAGCGATCGAGGCCCTGGCGGTTTTGCTGGAGAGCCCCGTAGTCCACCATGGCCTGGTCATTGACGTAGGTGATGAGCAATTCCGCATAGTCCGCAGTTGCTAGGGTCACAGGCGTTGCTGGGGTGCCAGAAGCAGCCCCAGAAGCATTGGTCGTAGCTGTCACGGCATTCGCTGTTGCCACGGTGTCAGCGGTGGAAGCCGCCGTAGTATTGACCTGGCAGCCTGCCAAACCCGTCGCCAGTAAGAGACTTCCGAGGATGAGCCCGTGACGAAGCCCGTGATAATGCATGATATCGGCGTTGTGCCCAGGGGAGGTTGACATGGATTGAAAGCGGCGAAAGTTCGTTCAAAACGGATTGAAATCCATTCATTGAAACTCATTGAAGCTGAGCTAGCTGAAGATCGTCTGAGAGGCCGCTAAAAAAAGTCTTACCTTGTTTGGGCGAGGCGCTGGGCTTGAATGGCGCTGAGGAGTAGGCCGAGGCAAAAGGGGATCCAGAGCAGTAGGCGATCGCTCTGTTCCATCCACCAACTGGAATCTCCCAGGGCTACCTGGTGGGGAAGCACAAAATAGGCCAAGGCCGAAACACTGACAAATTTGGTGCCCCAATTGCGGCTAGCCACCGCGAAGGGTGCCAGCCAGGTGAAATACCAAGCATGGACAATGGGGGAAATCAGCAGCAGGCTAATGAAATACCACTCGGCGAATTGACCAAAGCTGCGGGCTCGGAGGAGGAGCCAGGCGATCGCCATCATCAAGGGAATGGCATAAATGGCATTGGTGCTTAACGATGGCTCCCAATTCTGCGCCACCCAATGGGGAATCCACTCTGCACTGCGCCCATGGGAAACAAAGACGGAGCCTGTGGGGATGAGGGGGCAAGACGTCAGGCTGCAATAGGGCAATGCTGTAATTACAACTGGCAGTAGGGCGACCAGCCCCAGGGCAGCAGCACCGAGCCACTGAGCTTGTTTGAGACGAGCCCCGAACGGATGCCTGGAAAACTGCCGAGGCCGATCTGTAGACCAGAAGCACTGCCAGACGAGGAAGCTGAGAATGGGGAGGGACATCCATTTGATGGCGATGCTGCATCCGAGCCAGAAAGCGGCGTTGAGCTGGGAAAGGGGGGAGCGAGGGGGATCCGGCTGTTCCCACCACAGCCAAGCCATCACCAAGGGCAGCAAAAACCAACTGTCATAATGGGCACCCCCTGCAAAGCAATAGATTACCAGCGGATTCCAGGCATACAACAGCGTCGCCCCATAGCCAAACCGCCGCCCCAGCAACGTGCAAATGCCTAGGTCTGCGGCCACAAAGCCCAGCTTAAACAAATAGACCGATGAACTCAGCAGGCTAATCGCCCAAAAGCCCAACTGGGTCAGGGGCGGATAAATGGCGGAGACATCTTTGTGGTTGATCATCGACCACCAGCCCGTGCGCAGCGGCTCCAGCAGGTTGGCATCCGGTGCAACGTCGTAGGGACTGAAGCCCTGGAGCTGGATGTGCCCTTCCCAGAGATAGCGCCAGACATCGTCGCCAGGGTACATGCCCAGGGCGGCGATGCGGGTTGCTACAGCAACGACCCAAAACCAAGCTGCGGGAACGGCCTGGGCAGGCAGGCACCAGGAGAGGATAAAGCCTGCATTCATGATTGCCATGGCTCGCCAAAAGCCGGGGACGGCAGTTTGTTCGTTGAGGAAGTTGCCGTGGGGGACCAGGGCGATCGCGCCCACAATCAAAAAGGTTGCAGACAGATACAAAATTAGGTTGGAAGATCGCGTCACGCTATGAATTGGTTATGGATAGGGGGTGAGTTATGAAGTGAAATGGTGATGGGTGATAGATTCCAGCCTATTGCCCATCACCTATGACCTATCACCTTCTGCCAATAGAGCTTGCCGAGGGTGGTGAGAATAATGCTGCCCGCCTGAACGCTGCCTTTGAGGGTGCCGGAAATCTTGGACTTGCCGCCCTGGCGATCGCGATATCCCACGGGAATTTCCGCAATCCTCAGCCCCAGCTCCACTGCCCTGGCCTGCATTTCCACGGTCCAGCCGAAGCCGCGATCGCGCATCCCGATCTGCTCAAACGCCTCCCGCCGAATCATGCGCAACGGACCCAGATCGTGATAGCGATAGCCCCAGCCCCAGGCGATTAGCTGGGTCGAGAGCCAATTGCCAAAGTTCTGTACGGGCGTTAGGGCTTGGCGTCCGCCGGGGGTGGCGCGCGATCGCCGAGGATGAAGTCGTAGCGCGATCGCAGGGCAAAAAAGTCAGAGAGCCGCTCTAGGTCATCGCTGCCATCGGCATCGCAAAACAAAATCCAGTCGATGCTGCGATCTAGGCCTTGGAGCCCCTGCCAGCAGGCTTGACCATAGCCAGGCTTGGGTTCTTGGATGACTTGGGCACCGGCGGCGCGGGCGAGGGGGGCGGTGCGATCGCGGCTGCCATTATCCACCACCCGAATTTGGCTGAGCCCGGCAGCCTGCAAGGCCTGAATCACCGGCACAATGGTGGCTTCTTCATCGCGGGCTGGAATCACCACGAGGATGTGCTCTAACCCCTGGCCTAAGCTCTGAGTGACTCGCCAATCTGGCACGTTGGTTGGCCTCAAGCGCAGATCAATTGAGTCGGAACGATTGAAAGAAACAGTCATGGGCGTCGCGATGCATCATTCCATCCTATTAGAGCTTGGGTTGATGAAAATCCCCTGAGAAGCTGCCGGGGTGGGGCGATACTCGATTGGGGTCGCTGGCGGTGGGTGGGTGGTCGGGCGCTGGTAGAGGGCGATTGCCTGGAAGCCTCTAAACCTCGCGCTCTCGTACGGCGACGCTAGGGATGGAGCGTCAACAAATCAGGTTTAAGAGGATGTTTGAGAATGGCTTTGGCTGTAGCTGATGGTGCCCATAGCCCGTACTTTTGATTAAAAAAGCGGGAACAGCCTAGCTTGCTGGGTATGGAATCGCTGGCTTTGGCGAATTCTCAAACATCCTCTAAGCCGACCTCATCCCCCAACCTCTTCTCCATTTTATGGAGAAGGGGAGCCAGATCGAAGTCCCTCTCCCCCTGTGGGAGAGGGATTAGGGAGAGGGGGGCAAAACTTATGCCCAAGTCTACTAGCTCCACGGTCAGGTCAAAGTTGTAGCCGCCTGTTTCGGAGCCAGTGGGCGGCGTGATGACTAATTCTTCTGCTGCGCTGCGTTCAAATTGCCAGTCTCGGTTGAGCTGACAAAAGTCAAAGAACTGCTCGTCATCGAACGTCAGCAGGGGATTGAACTGAAGCACGATGGGCCAGGGCTGGAACTGAGGCGGCGCTGAAGTAACCACAGGCTGCTCCTTTGAGATGCTTTGATCATAGCAATCTGTTCGGCGATCGCAGAGGCCATCACCCGCAAGTAGCATTAGGGAGGGGCTCACCCGCCGGCACACGGACTGGGTAGAAGCCACCATCATCGGCGGCACACCACACATCACGTTCGCTGTCTTGTTGGGTTGAACCAGACCCTTCTGAAAATGCACCTAGCATTAACAGCAATAGACTGGACGCTGCATCCGCTTGTTGTGCTTGAAGAGCGCGTTGTTCAGCCAGATAAGCCTCCTTCTCTTCTGGGGGAAGGCTTTCAAAATACTGTCGCCGCTGTTCTGCCTCTAGGCGCTGCTGCTCAGTGGCTTCCCGTCGGGCAGCTTCTAGTTCTTCCCGTCTGCGTTCCTCTTCCCGTCTGCGTTGCTCCTGCAACCTAATTTGATTTACCCTATCTATAGTTTGAACAGCCCTCTGGATGTCAATAAAAATATTAGCCATCACGAAAGGTTCAGCTTGATCAGATGAAACTGGATTGGATACCTGCTCGGCTACTGCAGCTACAGCAACGCCTGTATTAGCTAAGAAAGCCGTAAAAACAATACAAGACAAACCGCTAATAAAATTCATTAGAGACCTTTCAAATGTATTAGGAAGTTGTGAGTCGGCGCAAAACCTATTTTTCTTAGCATTCGATATCTTTATGAGGATAAATTTAGTCTTCTCTCAGCATCTGAGTCAATCGCTCCGATAAAACTTTATATACAATTGAGTTAATCGCCTGATTGACTGACACATCTTTTGGAAGCGCTAGATGAAGCGTGTAGTCTTCTCAGTCAAACACTGTATGTAGCGCTGACCAGGGCTTGTGTCAGTCAGCCAGGCCAATCGCTCTGATAAAGCCTTCATGCAATACCCCATTTCACAGCTTGCCGGGTAAGAAGGCACACTTCGGGGTGAACGAAAAAAGCGCGCTCATGAAGGGAGGGCGTTTTTGAGCCAGAAATTATGCCATGTTGAAGAAGCGCTAAGGTAAGCCGCCCTGAGCACCATGACGGCCTGAGCGCCGTTTTTGGACCAGAACATGCCGGACTGCTTAAGCCGAACGGTGACGATACGGCGATTGGAACTCTCAACGACGCCTGAGCCAATCATCAGTTTCCGCTTGAGATAGCGTTTGTAGTCAATGCGCTCTTGGTTGGTCGTCAAGTAACTGACCAGGCGCTCCACCTTCTCGGTTAACTCCGGCGATTTGGGCGGAAGGCGCTGTGCGGCTTGAACGACCGATTGCCATTGAGAGGCTTTAAGTTGCTGCTGCTGAGTCTCAACCCATTGCTTAGTTCCTAGGCTCTGCCTGGGAATTGGCTCTTTTGAGGCTCCTGCCTCCTGCTTTGTCTCTTGAATACGGTTGGCAGGAGCTGCATTCGGAAGGTGTTCAGGGCACAGCCCTGCTACCAGGGGCAGGTGTTCCAACTAGCCTCTCTAGACTCCAGGCTGCAAAAGGCGCACCGGAAGAAAGGTTTGAAAATTCTCAAAATCTCGGTCAGTCGTAAAATCTCGTAGTTGCGTCGAGAGGCCACAGCACAGATCAAAAAGTCGGTATTTGAGTCCTGGATTCCGTCGCGGCGGCAAGTGTTGTAAAACTCAGCAGCTAGTTCGTAATCGTCAGCCGCCAAGGGCAGATCTGAAAAGGCTCGCAGTGTGGTTCGCAAACGTTCAAACTGCTCTACGGTTCGTAGGCCGGATAAGATTTCTTGGCGTGCTGCTTGTAGTCATAGTCATCTTCGTAGTCAAGGGTGCCAAAGAGTTCGATGACTTGGAGGCGTTTGCGGTGAGCGACGTATTCGCGCAGCGCGGTTTCGACAATGCTGAGGATGGGCGTTTCTGTATTGAGGGCGATCGCCTCTTGCAATAGCTGAGCGCTACTGGCCAAGAAATCGAGGCCGTTGGATTGGGAAGCGGCGGGCTCTGGCACGATGTCTTCTGGAGAAGATTGAATCTCAAGCAGGCGTTGAACGATCGACTCGATGAGTCTTTCTAGCTCGCTGAGGCTGGGGGATGAGTGGGTTGGAGTCGTGATTTTATCCACAGGATGGTGCCGTTAGGTGGATGGGGTGACACTGAAGGCTCAGTTGCCTCTCTGGACCATTGTAGACAACCTACATTCGCTCCAAGACTTCGATACCCAGCAGGGAGAGACCGAGCTGGAGCGATCGCGCCGTCAAGTCACACAACACCAACCGCGACGTCCTTTGCGGCTCCTCCGCCTTCAGCACCGAGCATTGCTCATAGAACTGATTAAACTTCTGGCTCAGCTCAAACAAATACTGACAGAGGCGATTGGGCAGCAGCTCCTGCTCCACCGCATCCAGCACCTCATCCAATTGCAAAATATGCTTCGCCAGGGCCAATTCCGTCTCCTCGCTCAGCGATAGCTCAACATCCTGAGCCGCCAACGCTTCAAAATCCACACCGCCCTTGCGGCTAATGCTCTTCACCCGCGCATAGGCATAGAGCATATAGGGCGCAGTGTTGCCCTGGAGCGCCAGCATCTTGTCGAAGCTAAAAATGTAGTTGCTGGTGCGGTTCTGGCTCAGATCGGCGTACTTAACCGCGCCGAGGCCGACTTTTTCCGCCACCGTGGAAACAAATTCCTCGGTCTCCTCGCGATCGTCCTCGGCGATGCGCTGCTCAATGTCCTTGCGCGCCCGCACCACGGCTTCATCCAGCAGATCTTTTAGACGCACCGTTTCGCCCGATCGCGTCTTAAACTTCTTGCCATCCTCCCCCTGCACCACCCCAAAGGGCACATGCTCTAGGCTCACATCCTCGGGAATCCAGCCCGCACGACCCGCCACCTGGAACACCTGGGCGAAGTGATTGGCCTGGCCCGCATCGGTGATGTAGATGATGCGCTGGGCTCCATCGGTGCCGGTGCGGTAGCGGATCGCGGCCAGGTCAGTGGTGGCGTAGTTAAAGCCGCCGTTAGACTTTTGGACGATCAGGGGTTGGCGATCGCCTTCCTTATTCTTGAACCCTTCTAAAAAGACCACCTGAGCCCCATCGCTCTCTTCCAGCAGACCTTGCTCAGTCAAACCCTCAACGACATCCCCCAGATAGGGGTTATAAAACGACTCGCCCCGCTCTTCGATTTCAATGTCCAGCAGGCCATAGATTTCCTCAAACGCCCTGCGCGACTGCTCGCACAACACGCCCCAAGCCTTGAGCGAATCCGCATCGCCGGACTGCAAGCCCACCACTGCCTGGCGCGAAGTTTCCTTGAACGCCTCATCCTCATCAAAACGCGCCTTGGCCTGTTTATAGAAGGCCACGAGATCGCCAATCTCTACCGATTCAGAATCCGTTAGGGCCTCCGGGCAAACCTCCTTAAGTTGTGTGATCAACATGCCGAACTGGGTGCCCCAATCCCCCACATGGTTGAGCCGCAACACATCGTGGCCCTGGAACTCCAGCACCCGCGAAAGCGAATCGCCAATGATGGTGGAGCGCAAATGGCCCACGTGCATTTCCTTGGCAATATTCGGGCTAGAGAAATCGACGATGACCTTTTGAGGCGTAGCGGAAGGCGCGATGCCGAGGCGATCGCTCCCTTGTATCGCCTTAAGCTGCCCTTCGATATAGCTGGGCTTGAGCTTGAGGTTGATGAAACCGGGGCCTGCGATCGCCGGTTCCTCACACAGCGCCGAGACATCCAGATGCTCAACGATCTTCTCTGCGATCGCCCGAGGCTTATCCTTCAACTTTTTCGCCAGGGACATGGCCACATTGGCCTGGAAGTCGCCAAACTTGGGGTTGCTCGATGGCACGAGGATCGGGTCTGTCCCAGCCATGTCTGCACCAAAGGCGTTGACCAAGGCGGTCTCGAAGCTGGACTTGAGCTGGGTGATCGTCGATTTCATGGAAAAGGGCGCTGGGACAGGTCTCTCTGGATCTTATCTGGATTGGTGGCGCTGGGCCGGATTCTAGCCAGTGATCGCTACGCAAGCTTTTGGATGAATCGCTAAGGTGGCGTCCTGCGCAATGTCGGTTTCGGTGAGATAGGAAAAGCACAAGCTGTGTATGATGGTGTTAGAAAGAGTTTTGTGTAAACATCGCGAAATCCTCCAAACTGTCGATGCTCAAAAAAGATCAGCCCAAGCGCACGATGATTAACCTTGAGCAAAACCGCCGCGCATCCTACGATTCTACCGATAGGTGAATCGTTAGTTAGCGGCGGGCAACAATGTGCTAGGGTCGGAATTAGCTGAGTACGGCACTATTACCCGCCAGACAAGAACTCTGGAGTACCGGGTAGATACAAGACCTGCTCGGTAAGGTACAACTGAACCTGTAAGTCCGGTATCGCCCGATTGTTAAAAGTAGGGAGCCGGTCAAAAGCTGGCATGGCATTGTCAATAATCACTTCAACTCACGAGCGGAAACGACTCGGAGTGCTGTCAAGGCAAAAGTTCCTGGCAGTAGGCGAGAGCGCCGCCTATCTTGGACAACTGTAGCTGCCCCATAGGGGAGAGTGCCGGACAAGGAAGCCGCGATTCTACTGCTTAGCAGTGAATCGTCGGAGCGTTCACGACATGGCTAGCCTCATTGCCGAGGCCCGCACCACCACCGAGTGGGAAAAAGTGGGCTTGGCAGGCCAAACTCGCATCCTCGCCAGTGAACGCCTGCTGCAAGAAATGTATGCCAAAGATCCAGATTCCATCACCGATGATGTCCTGGAAGCGCTAGAAACTAAACGTTCCCGAGTCAATGAGATTTTGGGACTTTAGGCCATGGAACCCCGCGAACGGAATAGTCTGCTGATTCGTCGGCTGGAACTTCAGATTGAGGCGATCGCCGAAGCCCTAGATGAGCGGCTCGATTAAGTCCAAGCTGAACAAAAAATTCAAGGCATTCAAATCAGCAACTTAGCCGATGATGTCATCGCTATCGAGGAAAGAATCCAAGCCATAGAGAGAAGGTTAGAAAATGGCAACAATTGAAGAGATTCGCAAGCTCAACGATGAAAACACCCAGCGGATTCTACGGTTGAGACAGCGTAGGATTGACCATGAGCAAAGGCAGGCAGAGCGAGCAGCAGCCCATTCAGCCCAACAACCAGGTCACCCCTGGATCAACTGGGCGATCACGCAACTCACCGGCCTCAACCAGTGGCTAGTGAAAAAAGGATGGGCCTAAAACTGCCCATCTATTCCGCCACCAACTGCCCCAATCGCTTCAAAATTCGCACCACCCCAGGCAAATTATTATCCCGGTTCAGCAGCGAAAACGTATCAGAGAGCCCATACCTCGGCTCTGCTCCGCCCATTAGTTTGATAAAGATAAACTCAGTGCCATTGAGGATCGCGCCAAATACCGGACGTTGCTGCGCTGCACCACCGAGCAAGTAGGCCAGGGTTTGGGGCAGCGCCTTCGTCAGGGACAGCTCCGAATTCTTTGCCTCGATCACCGTCACCCAGAGCTGTTGCTGCACCACCAAGACATCAATACTGCCTTGAATAACTTCACCATTATCATAGGCTGTCACCCTCACCCCCACTTCCCCTGAGACTCGAAAGGGAGGGTGATAAAAGCCAGCGAGTTCCAGAATCGGCGACAGCACGACCATTTTGACGATGCTTTCCAGCACCGGATATTCCAGTAGATAGAGGTAGTGCGATCGCACTTCATCCAGCCGCCGCTGCTCCGCCACGGACAATTCAGGCAAGTCGGTTTCCCACTCTGGGAAGAACGCTGCTTCGTCGGTACGTGTGAGCCCAAACTTGTCCCTCAAGTCACTCAATTGGAGCGTCCTCGCCGGTCGGGATTGAACCATGGAACCAAAATCGTATGGTCTGCTTCTATTCTATAGCCGTTGCCACATCACTTAGGACATTTGGGCGATGGGGGCTGCGTTCAGGAGTTGAACCTAGCCTATACGCTGTTTTCACCTGCCTAGCCGCTAAACTGGATGGTTGATTCTCCTTTTTGCGTTGACTCAGATGTATGGATTCGATGCCTCCGCCGCTCCCCTGTGGATGGGCAGTCCACCGACCTAGAGATTTTTGGGGCGATTCGGGCGCAGCAGGTCGAAGCCCTGGAGGTGCTGTACGATCGCTACGGCAAGCTGGTCTACAGCACGGCGGTCCGGATCCTGCGCAGCGCCGAAGAAGCGGAGGAGGTGACCCAAGAAATCTTCCTGCGCCTCTGGCAGCGCAGTGAAATCTATCAGCCCAAGCGCGGGTCGCTGAGTGGGTTTTTGATCACCCTGGCGCGATCGCGCTCCCTTGACCGCCTGCGATCGTGCTCCGCCAGCCAGCAAAAGCTTCAGCGCATCCAAACCTTCTCAGATTGCGTACCTGACTATAATCCACCGCTAGAGTTTGTTACCTTAGAAGAGCGTTCCACTGCAGTTCGTGAAGCGCTTCAGCAGCTTTCAGCCGACGATAGACAACTTTTAGAAGCCGCCTACTATGACGGGCTCAGCCAGTCGGCGATCGCCCAGCGAGACGGCATCCCCCTGGGGACGGTCAAGTCCCGTGCTCGGCAGGCGCTGAAGAAGCTGCGGGCTGCTCTTACCCCTTTGATTTGATTATTGTGCTGATGTTGCGATCGCCATGACCTCCTCTACTCCCGAGCCCCATCCCATTGATTTAGCGGCAGGCTATGTTCTCGATGACCTGAGCCCCAGGGAAGCGGCTCAACTGGAGCGGGCATTGGCTGAAGAACCCGCCCTGTCTCGGGACATTGCAGCCTTTGAAGAAGCCTTTTCGCTGATGCCCTATGCCCTGCCGATGGTGGAACCTGGGGCAGGTCTGAAGGCGAAGATTCTCAGCGCTGCCGATCAGTCCCTGGACCAGCCGATCGCCGCTAGAAGCGGGACACAAACAACTCCCCCGTCTAATGTCGTACCCATGGGGGTATGGCCCCGCCGCCGTGGGCAGCGGTGGATGCCGGTGCTGAGTACGGCGATTGCGGCGGTTGCCGTTGCAGCGCTGGGGGTGAGTCAGGTTCAGCTCCGTCAGCAGTCCCAGCGGGCGATCACCCTCCAGCAAGAAGTTGAGTCAACAACTGTTGAGCTAGTGCGACTGCGCGATGAGCTGCAAGCGAGCCAGGGGGCGATCGCCCAGCTCAGCCAGTCCGAGGCCCAGAGCTATGCCCTGGTGGGTGCCATGCCCAATGCCAACAATGCTCCCGTGGCCAAGGCGCGTATTTTCGCGAAGCCGGGCGATCGGGCTGTGACGCTGGTGGCCCAAGACCTGCCCAGGCTGCCAGAGTCTCAGATTTATCGACTATGGGCAGTTGCTACGCCAACTGCTGCGCCGATGTATTGTGGGCAGTTTCGCCAAGATGACCAGGGCACGGCGCAATGGATTGCGCCCAGTCCAGTCTGCACCCAGAACCCTGCCCAGTTGTTGATTACGCTGGATGGGCCGACGGATCCAACGACTTCGGCGGGGCCATTGGTCCTGAAGAGCGCCAGTTAAGCCGGTTGGTAATAAGTCATCGGTAAGCAGTCCCAACTACCCTATACCGATTACCCTGCAATCTCATCTTGAGGATTGACGCTGCCCTAGGTGGCCCTAGGCGCAGCTTTGGGCACTACGTTCTGCTGCGAGGTTTTCCGCAGTCAAAAAAACAGTCATCCGATCGCCATCTCGCCTCGTATACCTATTGAACGATGCTGTTGAGTCCACTTCTTGGGATAACAGACCCAGCCTCCGTTTTCTCCCTACTTCTCTAGAGAACACCATGAAACGCTTCAGCTCTCTCAAATTTGGCAAATTCGCAGGCATTGCCGCAGGACTGTTCGTGCTGCCCGTTGCCGTGGCCTGTGGAAGCCCGACCGCGACCACCCCAGATCCTGCTGCCGAGACCGAGCCATCCACCACCGAGGGCACCGCACCCAGCGAGACGATGCCCTCGGAGACCACCGCACCCCCGGAGGCCGCAGCCAGCCAGACGATTGTTGAGACCGCGATCGCCAACGGTTCCTTCAACACCCTCGTCGCCGCTGTCCAAGCTGCTGACTTGGTCGATACCCTCAACGGACCGGGGCCTTTCACCGTCTTTGCCCCCACCGATGAAGCCTTCGCCGCCCTCCCCGCTGGCGTCTTGGACAAGCTCCTGCTGCCCGAAAACCAAGCCGTGCTTGCTCAAATCCTCACCTACCACGTCGTCGCTGGCAATGTGCCTGCGAGTGCAGTCACCACCGGCCCAGTGCCCAGCGTTGAAGGCAAAGACTTGGATCTCGTTGCGGATGCAGGGGCGGTTTCCGTCAACGGTGCCAACGTCGTCCAAGCAGATGTGGCCGCCAGCAATGGCGTCATCCATGTGATTGACGCGGTGCTGCTGCCGCCCGGTCTGGACCCATCCGCACTCTAGTCAAGCGCTGGGTTTAAGGGCTTGGCCATGCTCCTTGAACTGAGATGGGGTTGGGCGATCACAGGCTAAATGGGGGCGATCGCCCAACCCGCTTAGGAACAGGTTGGATGCGGCTTCATAGGGGCTGCGATCGCCGGTTCATAGGGCTAGGGTTTTAGGCGAGGTCTTCCCCGCTTGGATCCTCATACTAAGGTCGAGCCAGGGCGATCGCGTAATCGGCGCACTCGTCGAGATATAGTCCACCCCGGTTTCCGCCACCGCCCGAATCGTCTCCAAGGTAATATTGCCCGAAGCCTCAATCTTGATGCGCGGATTCTCTGCACGGATCAGCGCGATCGCCACCCCCATCAACGCCAGCGACATATTGTCCAACATGATGATGTCCGCCCCATGGGCCACCGCCTCGGCCACCTCATCCAGATTTTCCGTTTCCACTTCTATCGACAAGGGATAGGGCATCGTTTCGCGGACGGCGGCGATCGCCCGCTCAATTCCTCCCGCCGCCGCAATGTGATTCTCCTTAATCATCACCGCATCATCCAGCCCCATCCGGTGATTGATCGCTCCCCCCACCTGGGTCGCATACTTCTCCAAAATCCGCAGCCCCGGCGTCGTCTTCCGCGTATCCACGAGCTGAGCCGACAAATCCGCAATCCGCTCTGCATAGGCCCGCGTCGCCGTCGCAATGCCACTCAGCGGCATCACGATATTCAACGCCACCCGCTCCCCCGTTAACAGTGCTGACAAGGGACCATGGATAGAGAGAAGCTGCTGCCCCACTTGGCAGACCTCTCCGTCTTGGACTTGAATCTGGACTTCTACAGCAGAGTCTAAAAGCTCAAATACCCGTTTTGCCATGGGTAAGCCTGCGACGACTCCGGTCTCTTTGGCGATCCAAGTGGCTGTGCCGGGGCGATCGCCTTGGGAGAGAACGCCCGTTGTGGTGCGATCGCCCCGTCCGATATCCTCCCGCAGCCAATCAGCCAGCAGCGGATCGAGAATAATCCGGGAAGGCAGCAGTCCAACCATCGTTTTCTCCGTAGAGATCATCACAAAAATTGTTCACGTTGCGAAGCGATCATAATCCACCCGCTTCGATCAAATCCTCAAAATTCCCTTCAAGCCAGTGTTTGAGGCTACATCCCGCATCCAGTAGAAACTTTCTCAAAAAAACGTTTGACACGATTCGCCAACCTACGCTACTTTAGTAAAGCGCCAAACGGAGCGGCAACGCTTCCGAGGGGCCAGAACCTAGACAGAGCAATAGATTGAAAGTTTAAAGCCAAAGTTCTCGTCAAAGAACTAAGCTTAGCGAGGTCAGGTTTACCTGACATAACTAAGTTTTTTCGGATACGAAAAAGATCGGATTAAGAGTCCGGCTAGGGAGCATTTGATTGATTAATTTACGGATTAATTGAGACTAATGTTTTCTTTCTATTGCCTTTTTAATTAAGGGTCACAATGGAGAGTTTGATCCTGGCTCAGGATGAACGCTGGCGGCGTGCTTAACACATGCAAGTCGAACGAGGTTTTCGGACCTAGTGGCGGACGGGTGAGTAACGCGTGAGAATCTGCCCCGAGGTGGGGGACAACAATTGGAAACGATTGCTAATACCCCATATGCCGAGAGGTGAAAGGTTAACTGCCTTGGGATGAGCTCGCGTCTGATTAGCTAGATGGTGGGGTGAAGGCCTACCATGGCGACGATCAGTAGCTGTTCTGAGAGGATGATCAGCCACACTGGGACTGAGACACGGCCCAGACTCCTACGGGAGGCAGCAGTGGGGAATTTTCCGCAATGGGCGAAAGCCTGACGGAGCAACGCCGCGTGAGGGAGGAAGGTCTTTGGATTGTAAACCTCTTTTCTCAGGGAAGATAATGACGGTACCTGAGGAATCAGCATCGGCTAACTCCGTGCCAGCAGCCGCGGTAATACGGGGGATGCGAGCGTTATCCGGAATTATTGGGCGTAAAGCGTCCGTAGGCTGCTGAATAAGTCTGTTGTTAAAGCGTGCAGCTCAACTGCATACGGGCAATGGAAACTATTGAGCTAGAGTGTGGTAGGGGTAAAGGGAATTCCCGGTGTAGCGGTGAAATGCGTAGATATCGGGAAGAACACCAGTGGCGAAAGCGCTTTACTGGGCCACAACTGACGCTGATGGACGAAAGCTAGGGGAGCGAAAGGGATTAGATACCCCTGTAGTCCTAGCCGTAAACGATGAACACTAGGTGTTGTCTGTATCGACCCGGACAGTGCCGTAGCTAACGCGTTAAGTGTTCCGCCTGGGGAGTACGCACGCAAGTGTGAAACTCAAAGGAATTGACGGGGGCCCGCACAAGCGGTGGAGTATGTGGTTTAATTCGATGCAACGCGAAGAACCTTACCAGGACTTGACATCCCTTGAATTTTCCAGAAATGGATAAGTGCCTTCGGGAGCAAGGAGACAGGTGGTGCATGGCTGTCGTCAGCTCGTGTCGTGAGATGTTGGGTTAAGTCCCGCAACGAGCGCAACCCACGTTTTTAGTTGCCATCATTAAGTTGGGCACTCTAGAGAGACTGCCGGTGACAAACCGGAGGAAGGTGTGGACGACGTCAAGTCATCATGCCCCTTACGTTCTGGGCTACACACGTACTACAATGCCTTAGACAGAGGGCAGCGAGCCAGCGATGGTGAGCTAATCCCATAAACTGAGGCTCAGTTCAGATTGCAGGCTGCAACTCGCCTGCATGAAGTAGGAATCGCTAGTAATCGCAGGTCAGCATACTGCGGTGAATACGTTCCCGGGCCTTGTACACACCGCCCGTCACACCATGGAAGTTGGCCACGCCCGAAGTCGTTACTCTAACCTTTCGAGGAGGAGGGCGCCGAAGGCAGGGCTGATGACTGGGGTGAAGTCGTAACAAGGTAGCCGTACCGGAAGGTGTGGCTGGATCACCTCCTTTAAGGGAGACCTGCTTGTACTACGCCGAACCACATTGAATTAGGTGAGTATGAAGTTATCCCAAGGTCGTTCGAGGATTTGTGTTTGACCGAAGTGTCTTACACCTTTAAGCTTTCAATTGCTCTGTTGAGTGGTTCATTTAATATTCGGGCTATTAGCTCAGGTGGTTAGAGCGCACCCCTGATAAGGGTGAGGTCCCTGGTTCAAGTCCAGGATGGCCCACCAATTACCACGAATTATTGAAGTAATGCGTAGAACTCCGAATTAATTTGGGGGTTTAGCTCAGTTGGTAGAGCGCCTGCTTTGCAAGCAGGATGTCAGCGGTTCAAGTCCGCTAACCTCCATTAGGAGCGAGCTTTACGGAGTGAGATAGAGGGACTGAAATTCAACACCTTATTTTCTACGGCAGGTAAGTGTAACAGCGACCTAGTTTAAGAGAAGAGATTGTTGAGTTTTCAACTCAACGAGAACCTAGAAAACTGCATAGAGAAATGATGAATGGGTAGTATCAGTTTGCTTTCCAAGAGTGAACTGATTTTACAGACACCAAGAATTGGACTGATGTGGCTGCGTTAGTTATAGTTTGAGCCTTAGGGCGAGAGCTATTGGTAATGCGGTATGCATGAGGTCAAGCTACAAAGGGCTCACGGTGGATACCTAGGCACACAGAGGCGACGAAGGACGTGGTTACCGACGAAACGCCCCGGGGAGCTGGAAACAAGCATTGATCCGGGGGTATCCGAATGGGGCAACCCTGCGAATGATTACCTGAATATATAGGGTAGAGCAAGCCAACCCAGTGAACTGAAACATCTTAGTAGCTGGAGGAAGAGAAAGTAAGAACGATTCCCCAAGTAGCGGCGAGCGAACGGGGAGAAGCCTAAACCAGTCTTTACGGAGACTGGGGTTGTGGGACAGTGAGATGTATCAAGGACTTTAGACGAAGCAGTTGAAAGCTGCACCATAGTGGGTGAAAGTCCCGTAGTCGAAAGAGGAATTGAGCTAACTGTATCCCGAGTAGCACGGGCCCCGTGGAATCCCGTGTGAATCATCGAGGACCACCTCGAAAGGCTAAATACTCCTGTGTGACCGATAGCGAAAAGTACCGCGAGGGAAAGGTGAAAAGAACCCCGGAAGGGGAGTGAAATAGAACATGAAACCGTGAGCTTACAAGCAGTGGGAGTCCGATTAAACGGATGACCGCGTGCCTGTTGAAGAATGAGCCGGCGACTTATAGGGTCTGGCAGGTTAAGGCGGGAATGCCGAAGCCAAAGCGAAAGCGAGTCTGAATAGGGCGTTAGTCAGATTTTATAGACCCGAACCCGGGTGATCTAACCATGTCCAGGATGAAGCTTGGGTGACACCAAGTGGAGGTCCGAACCGACTTCTGTTGAAAAAGGAGCGGATGAGGTGTGGTTAGGGGTGAAATGCCAATCGAACTCGGAGCTAGCTGGTTCTCCCCGAAATATGTTGAGGCATAGCGGTTGGTGTTTAAGACGTGGGGTAAAGCACTGTTTCGGTGCGGGCTGGGAGACTGGTACCAAATCGAGACAAACTCAGAATACGCGTTGTATAGCCAGCCAGTCAGACGGTGGGGGATAAGCTTCATCGTCAAGAGGGAAACAGCCCAGACCATCAGCTAAGGTCCTTAAGTCATGACTAAGTGATAAAGGAGGTGGGAATGCCGAGACAACCAGGAGGTTTGCCTAGAAGCAGCCATCCTTGAAAGAGTGCGTAATAGCTCACTGGTCAAGCGTTCCTGCGCCGAAAATGAACGGGGCTAAGTCATGTACCGAAGCTATGGATTTGCATAACGACCTCTATTGTGATGGATGACATTAGTTATCGATGATAGATAGAGAGTCACCTACTATGTGAGTGGTAGGGGAGCGTTCTGTGGAGTGTGAAGCGTTAGCGAGAGCAGGCGTGGACGAAACAGAAGTGAGAATGTCGGCTTGAGTAGCGAAAATGTGGGTGAGAATCCCACACCCCGAAACCCTAAGGGTTCCTCCGGAAGGCTCGTCCGCGGAGGGTTAGTCGGGACCTAAGGCGAGGCCGAAAGGCGTAGTCGATGGCCAACGGGTGAATATTCCCGTACAGGCTATGTATTGTGAAGAGGGACGGAGACAGCTAAGCCAGCCGGATAATGGATACCGGTTCAAGCGAACGAGGTGTTGAGAGACGGAGAAAACGTCTTGAGCTGAGTCGTGAATAGGAGTTGCTACGGCGACGAAGTGGCTGATGTTAAGCTTCCAAGAAAAGCTCTAACCACGTTAATGCATAGTTTCCCGTACCCGAAACCGACACAGGTAGGGTGGTAGAGAATACCGAGGGGCGCGAGATAACTCTCTCTAAGGAACTCGGCAAAATGGCCCCGTAACTTCGGGATAAGGGGTGCCACTGAGAGGTGGCCGCAGTGAAGAGTCCCAGGCGACTGTTTACCAAAAACACAGGTCTCCGCGAAGTCGAAAGACGAAGTATGGGGGCTGACGCCTGCCCAGTGCCGGAAGGTTAAGGAAGTTGGTCAGACTTTTCGGAGTTAAAGCTAGCGACTGAAGCCCCGGTGAACGGCGGCCGTAACTATAACGGTCCTAAGGTAGCGAAATTCCTTGTCGGGTAAGTTCCGACCCGCACGAAAGGCGTAACGATCTGGGAGCTGTCTCGGAGAGAGACTCGGCGAAATAGGAATGTCTGTGAAGATACGGACTACCCGCACTTGGACAGAAAGACCCTATGAAGCTTTACTGTAGTTTGGTATTGGGTTCGGGCTTTAGTTGCGCAGGATAGGTGGGAGACTTAGAGATGACACTTGTGGGTGTTATGGAGTCACTGGTGAGATACCACCCTGCTAGAGCTAGGATTCTAACTTTGAGCCATCATCTGGCCAAAGGACGTTATCAGATGGGCAGTTTGACTGGGGCGGTCGCCTCCTAAAAAGTAACGGAGGCGCGCAAAGGTTCCCTCAGGCTGGTTGGAAATCAGCCATCGAGTGTAAAAGCAAAAGGGAGCTTGACTGCGAGACCTACAAGTCGAGCAGGTACGAAAGTAGGCTTTAGTGATCCGACGGTACTGTGTGGAAGGGCCGTCGCTCAACGGATAAAAGTTACTCTAGGGATAACAGGCTGATCTCCCCCAAGAGTTCACATCGACGGGGAGGTTTGGCACCTCGATGTCGGCTCATCGCAACCTGGGGCTGAAGTCGGTCCCAAGGGTTGGGCTGTTCGCCCATTAAAGCGGTACGTGAGCTGGGTTCAGAACGTCGTGAGACAGTTCGGTCCATATCCGGTGCGGGCGTAAGAACATTGAGAGGAATTCTCCCTAGTACGAGAGGACCGGGAGGAACACACCGCTGGTGTACCTGTTATCGTGCCAACGGTAAACGCAGGGTAGCTAAGTGTGGAGAGGATAACCGCTGAAAGCATCTAAGTGGGAAGCCCACCTCAAGATGAGTGTTCTCATGGGTCAACCCAGTAAGGCCACGGGAAGAACACCCGTTGATAGGCGATAGGTGGAAGTGCAGCAATGTATGGAGCCAAGTCGTACTAATAGGCCGAGGGCTTGTCCTCAATGGCTGATTGACTTTGATTCTAGTTTTCTTCTGCGAGGAAGGGATTTGAATCGGGTGGTTGGTGTTTAGTTCATCATGTTTGCTAGTTTGAGAAAGCTAGTGACTCTATGCAGCCTTCTGGGTTCTCCATCTTGTGTGAGTGCAAGATGGTGAATTCAATCGCATTCCTGGTGTCTATGGCGATGTGGAACCACTCCGAACCATCTCGAACTCGGTTGTGAAACGCATCTGCGGCGAAGATAGTGAGCGGGTCGCTGCTCGTTAAACTAGCTCGATGCCAGGTCTTAGTTTAGAAAAGAGCTGCTTGGTCAAGTGACCAAACAGCTCTTCTTGAATTGTGGATTAGATCCTAGAAAATTCACGTTACCCCAACGGCAGCAATTTAGCTATTTGCATTTGTTGCTGCCGTTGGTTGGGGTGCTCAACCGATGTTTTAGACGGTCCGTCAATCCATCTCTGAACAACCGAGGGAATCACGGGTATCGACTCCTGTTACTGGGTTTTTCCCGCTGGCGTTAGCGCACAGATTGGCTAATTGCACCCGATCCACTACTGCAAAGGTGAAATCTGCATCGGTGACGTTTACATTGGTGAAATAGGACTGTAGCAGTAGTGCCGAGTTGAAAATGGCTCCACTCAAATTGGCATCGCGAAAGCTAGATGAATAGGCAATGCCGTCGGTGAAGTCTACCCCAGATAGGTTTGCGCCCTTAAGCGAAGTGCCATTAAACACCACGCCTCGCAGATCTGCGCCCTGGAAATCAACACCATCAAACTTTTCGCTGACAAATTCTTTCGTTTGTAGATTTTGCCCCGCGAAATTCAAATCTTCAGCCTTGAGTAGGGATGAGCTTTTGAGAGAACTGGAGCTAGAGGCCAGTGCATTGGCTGGTAGGAGCAGCAGAATGGCGAAAAACAAAGATAAAGCCCAGGCAAAATAGCGAGAAAGCTTCATGACATACAGCGATAAACGCCGCTCAATTCAACGTAACCTAACGTAACATCTGTTGTTGCCCTGTAGGTGGGCTGGGGATAGTAAATCTGGTGCAGGGGAGGGAGCACCGGGACCAATGTGTTGTTTGGGGGCTAGCCTACCTGTGAGCTAGGCATAATTTGCTTGTGCTGGATCTCCATCGGCCAACCCCCATACATTGGCGTTGCCCTCTAAAATGTGGGGAGAGAAGCTGCTAGAAAACGTGCTCTTTCTATTTTGGGTTGATCCACCGTTTTAGACTTAATCGTTGCATCAGTCCTTCCATTCAGCCATCAGCCACCATGCAAGTCAAACGACTCGGTCACGTTGCCATTTGCGTTAAAGATATTGAAAAAGCCGCCGAATTTTACCAGAACCTCGGTATGGACTTGGCCTGGAAGGATGCGGACTGGGCCTATCTCAAGGCGGGGGATGATGGCCTGGCGCTGCTTGGTCCGGGCTATGATCAGGCTGGCCCCCATTTTGGCTTTGTGTTTGACGATCGCGCCGCCGTCAACGAAGCCTTTGATCGCCTCAGTCAAACCGACATTAAGCTCACCCCTATCCATGAGCACCGGGATGGTACGGCTTCGTTCTATGGCCGTGACCCCGATGGCAATTGGTTTGAGTACCTCTATGAACCGGCGGCGACTCCCGTCAAGGGTACAGTGGCTGTCTGAGCCTCCCGCGTGATTTGAGTGACCTCGTTTCCCGCCCCTCCTGACCCCGACATTCATATCCATTTCACCGTTTTAGAACTGCTGCCTTGATCCAAACTGAAACCCTCAATCTCCTGGAATGGCCTTTGCTCTGTGAGCAGGTGGCGACTTTTGCTGTGACAAAACTGGGGGCGATCGCCGCCCGCAACCTACGCATTCCTACGACCCAGGCGGAGAGCGAAGTACTGTTGACCCAGACCGCTGAGGTGACGCACCTGGAGCTGGACCTGGCGGTGAACCTGTCCTTTGAGGGGATTCAAGACATTGGCGATGCCCTGGAGCGGGCGGGGCGGAACGGGGTTCTGTCCGGCGAGGAATTGTTTAATGTGGCGACGACCCTGGCGGGGGCGCGGAGTCTGCGGCGGCTGATTGATAGCCATGGGATGGAGGTGCCGACCTTGGCCAGTTGCATCGTCGAGCTGCGCACCCATCCGGAATTGGAAAAGCAGATTCACCATTGCATCGACGATCGCGGCAAGGTCACCGATCGCGCCAGTGACAAACTCGGCGGCATTCGCACCCAGCTCAAGTCCCAGCGGGATGAGGTTTACCGCAAGCTCCAGCGGATCATGCAGGCCAAGCCCATGGCGATCCAGGAAACGGTGATTACCCAGCGGGATGGCCGCTTTGTGATTCCGGTCAAGGCGACCCACAAGAGCGTGATCAACGGCATTGTCCATGACCTGTCTTCCACGGGGGCGACGCTCTACATCGAACCCAATGCGGTGGTCAATGGCAACAACAGCTTGCGCCAGCTCCAGCGCCAGGAGCAGATCGAGGAAGAGCGAATTTGCCGCCAACTGTCGGAAGCAGTGGCGGAGCGGCTGGAGGACTTGGAACAGCTATTGGCGATCGCCACCCTGCTCGACCTGGCCACCGCCCGCGCCCGCTATGGCTACTGGGCCGAGGCCAACCGGCCCCGCTTCGTCCAGCCCACTGCCGAGTCCGTGGTCCTGCGCAACCTGCGCCATCCGCTGCTGGTTTGGCAGGCGCGCCATGGCGAAGGCCCCGCTGTGGTGCCCACCAGTCTGCGGATCGATCCCAAAACCCGAGTCATCGCCATCACCGGGCCGAATACGGGGGGCAAAACCGTCACGCTCAAAACCCTGGGCCTGGCGGCGCTGATGGCCAAGGCGGGCCTCTATGTCCCGGCCAATGTGCCGGTGGAGCTGCCCTGGTTTGAGCAGGTGTTGGCGGACATTGGTGATGAACAGTCTTTGCAGCAGAGCCTCTCGACGTTTTCTGGCCATATCAAACGCATTGGGCGGATTTTGGCGGCGATCGCCCCCGCTGCTTCATCCGCCGCTGCGGATGCAAATGGACTTTCAGATTCGCCCATAGAGCCATCGCCAGATTTACCACCCAATTCATCAGCAGATTCCTGCCCGGATGCCTCTCCCGCGCCGGAGTCACTGCCTTTAGCCCAGCCCGAACCAGTCCAGCCCGAGCCAGTCCAGCCCGAACCAGTCCAGCCCGAACCCAGTCCAGCTCCATGTCCGGCTCCCTTGGCCAATGCCCTGGTGTTGCTCGATGAAGTGGGAGCGGGCACCGACCCGTCTGAAGGGAGCGCTTTGGCGATCGCCCTGCTGCGCCACCTGGCGGATCAGACCCTGCTAACCGTGGCCACGACCCACTTTGGCGAACTCAAGGCGCTGAAATACCAGGACGATCGCTTCGAAAATGCCTCGGTGGAATTTGACGTCCAAACCCTCTCCCCCACCTACAAACTGCTCTGGGGCATTCCCGGCCGTTCCAACGCCCTGGCCATTGCCCAGCGCCTCGGCATGGAGCAGGGCATCCTGGATGCGGCCCAGAAGCTGGTTGCCCCCGGTGCTTCGGGCGAAGTCAACCAGGTGATTGCCGGTCTCGAAGCCCAGCGCCGGGAGCAGGAGGAAAAAGCCGCCCAGGCGGCGGCCCTGCTGGCCCGAGCGGAGAAGTTTTATAACGAAGTTTCCTATAAGGCTGCCCAACTGCGGGTGCGGGAACAGGTGTTGAAGCAGGACCAGGAAAAGGCCATCCAGGCCGCCGTGGCCGAAGCCAAGGGAGAAATTGCCGGGGTGATTCGCAAGCTCCAGCGGGGGCCGCAGCTGGCCCAGCGAGCCCAGCAGGCTCGGGAGGCCGTGGAGGCGATCGCCGCCCAGCAGTTGCCCGAACAACCCTCCACGCCCCGCCGCACCAATTACCAGCCGAAGGTGGGCGAGCGCGTCCGCCTGCTCAAACTGGGCAATCAAGTGGCAGAAGTGTTGACCAACCCCGATGAAAACGGCGTCATCCAGGTGCGTTTTGGCATCTTGAAAACCACCGCTTCCCTGACCGACATTGAAGGACTCAACGGCGAAAAAGCCGAACTCCCCCCCAAGCCAGACTCCCAAAAGCGCAAGGCTATGGAGCCCCAGCCAGCCCTGGAGCCCCCAGCGATCCGCACCAGCCGTAACACCCTCGATATTCGCGGCCAGCGGGTGGACGATGCTGAAATCGAGTTGGATCGCTTCATTGCCGAAGCCCAGGGCGGCCCGATTTGGGTGATCCACGGCCACGGTACGGGGCGGTTGAAGCGAGGCATCCAGGATTTTCTCAAGCAGCACCGCTGCATCGAGCGGTTTGAGCCAGCGGAAAAAGCCGATGGCGGTACGGGCGTGACAGTGGCCTACGTGAAGGGCTAGAGGGAAGAGCTAGGGAGAAGAGCTAGGGGGAAGGGCTAGGGATTTTGCCTCTGGTGGCCGAGCAGCGTCATCCGAAATTTCAATGGTTCACTGTCACCATTGATTGCATCATTGTGGATTTGTACGGAGGACAGTTTCTCAACTGACACAAGCTTTGCTCAGCCTTGCCGAGCCGCCCGGCGAGCCCTGAAAAAATCGGCATCGTATTTATGTGATTCAGTGTGATTCCGCCCCAGCATGGTCTAAAAGCCCCCCGCTAGACCGTTTGGGGACAATTTTTATTTCGACACGAAAAAAGATTGAGGTGATTGGGAACTGAGCAGTCTAAGTAGGTCAGACATGACATCTACCTGCAACGGACTTAACTTCCATGACTCTCACAACGCAAAAGATCAGCACCGGCTTCCTCTGCTTCCTGGCGACGGCCTGGAGCACCAGCCCTGTCCTCGGGGTGAGCCTGGCTCACCGCAGCGGTGGTCGCAGCCAGGCAGCCCTCACCCAGCCCTTACTGGCCTATCGAGCCACAGGCCGGTCGGCTTTGGTCGCTTCTGCCTACCGCGCCAGTGAGCGCGGTATTGGCTAGGCGGCTGGGAGCGATCGCCCGTGAATTCCCTCGGCGTTCACGGGCCGCTCAAACAATCAATGCCGTGATGTCCCTGGCCAATGGGATGGGCCAGTTTGATTGGTCAATGGGATGGGCCAATTTTTTTTGCCAATTTTGGGAGCTAATTTGAAGGCCGATTATCCGATGGCGAGTATTAATTTGAACCATATGCCTAGGATCTCCAACGGAGCCTGGCTGCGATCGCACCCAACCCAGTCAGAGGCGCTGTAGTCGCCATTCCATCAGGGTTACGCTTCACGATTCACCCAGGATCCTTTATTCTTCAAAGGCTTATAACTTTGCCTGAACTTTGCCTGAATTGGGCAGCGATTTGGGAGTCGATCTGGGTCTTGAACTGGGTCTTGAACTGGGTCTTGAACTGGGTCTTGAACTGGGTAGGAGGATTGAACGTTGCCTTCGCTATAAAAATCGAGCTAGAGAAAATTGACATCGATTATTCTCTTTTGGCAAGTAGCCGCCTAGATATCAAATTTTGCGGATCGATCCCGCAGCTTGCGTATACAGGAATAAGTGAGTAAATTAATATACCAATGCCCTTACGGTTACTGTCGCAGCCCATTGACTTTGTTGAAGCCAGACGCCTTTGGAATGAGCCCATGGAACCCCACGAGTCTGAATATGGCAAAGGCTGTGAGGCCGCAGCCCGCCACGATTTTGAAGCAGCGGTGCAGCACTATGATGCTGCGATTCGCCTCAAGGCTGACTACCACCAGGCTTGGTATAATCGGGGCATTGCCCTAGTGGCCCTGGGCCAGCCGGAAGCGGCGATCGCCAGCTATGCCCGCGCAGTGGCCTTCAAGCCCGATAAGCATGAAGCCTGGTTTAATCAAGGTATTGAGCTGGTGGCCCTGGGTCGCTATGGTGAGGCGGTCGCCAGCTATGATCGGGCCATTGCTGCCAAGCCTGACAAGCACGAGGCTTGGTACAACCGAGCCTGTGCCCAAGCCCTCCAGGGAGGTGTTGAGCTGGCGCTGAAGGATCTAGAACGGGCGCTCACGCTCAATGCCCGTGAATATGTATCCCTGGCGAAAACGGACCCGGAGCTGAATCGCCTGCGCCAAGACAAGCGCTTTAAGTCGCTTTTAGCGAAATTCTAGGAGCGTTGCGTTAGGCTCAGAGCCTGGATGTTGTGCCCATGTCCTTTTGCCCATGACGTTTTCCGTACCGTTGCCTGTAGTCTGAGAACAAGCCATGGCTCCGACCTCTGACGCTGCGGCTTTGCTGCGCATCGGCCAACTCAAGGACCGCAGCCAGGTATCGATTAAGACCATTCGCTACTATGAGGAGCTGGGGCTGTTGACGGCTGCTCAGCGTTCGGAGGGTGGGTTTCGGCTGTTTTCCCCGACCGTGGTGGCGCGATTGGCGTTTATTAAGCGATCGCAGCAGCTCGGTCTTAGCCTCCAGGAAATTGGGGAGCTGTTGCAGATTCGCGATCGGGGTCAATCTCCCTGCCAGGAGCTGAAGCACAAGCTCCAGGATAAAGTTCGGGAAATTGATCACAAGATTGCCCAGCTATCCCAGCTTAAAGGGGAGCTAGAGGTTTTGATGCAGGAAGAAGGCAGCGCCCAAGCCCAAGCGGGGGTGATTTGCCCGATTATCGAGCACCAGAGCCCTGCTGGGCTGCATTGAGTTTAGAGGATGTTGATCGGGGTGTTGTGCGGCGGCTCCCCTGGACAGGTTTATCCCTGGACAGTTTTAAGAGATAATGGGAATCAATTTACAGACATCTATTGATCAAATCGCTGTTTTTAGGTTTCGATAAATTTTGCTGATCTTCAGGAGCCATTGACTATGGGCTGGACCAAAGTTCTTTCCGAATCCGAACTCCCTGCTGGCAGCCGCCAGGTTGTGCAAGTGGATGGCAGAAAACTGCTGCTGCTGAACCATGAGGGCACCATCCATGCCGTCTCCAACAGTTGCCCCCACATGAATTTGCCGATGAAAAACGGCAAGATTACCCCAGAGGGCGAGCTGGTCTGCCCCTTCCACCGCAGTGCCTTTAACCTTTGCACGGGGGCAGCCAGCACCTGGACGCCCTTTCCGCCCGTTGTGGGCCAGCTCATGGGCAAGCTCAAGGCGGAAACGCCCCTGCCCGTATTCGCCACGCGCATTGAAGATGGCGACATTCTTGTGGAGGTGGCCTAGTTGCCATCTCCCAACCTAAATGCCAGGTCTGTAGTTGTTTGTGAGCTGATCGGCCAGCCTCTTCGGCCCGTTTATCAGCCTCGTTCCAGTCTCGGACAGCCTTTCTTGGGCAGCCTTTGCCCTAGGCAGGAGCCCTGATTATGGGGTATGATGCTGCTGCAACTCCGTGGAACTATCGCCGCCGCCCCGCCATGTCCCAGAACCTCGACCGCGAAGCCCAAACCCTCTCTGAGGCTGCCCCGAGTCTCACTGATCAGCAGTATCAAAAAAAAATGCAGCGGCGTAAGGAAGTTCAGCAGCAACGCCTCGCCGAGCGGAACCAAGAGAAGGGTTTAATCATTGTCCATACGGGCACCGGCAAGGGGAAAACGACGGCGGGGCTGGGGATGGTTCTCAGGTCTTTGGGCCATGGTTACCAAGTTGCGATTATCCAGTTTATTAAAGGGGCTTGGGAGCCTGCGGAGAAGGCAGCCTTTCGCCATTGGGAAGGCAATCAACTGGTGTTTAAGGCCATGGGCGAGGGCTTTACCTGGGAGACCCAGGATCGCGATCGCGACATCGCCAAGGCTGAGGAAGCCTGGCAAGCGGCCCTCTCCTACATCCGCAATCCCACTTATCGTCTAGTGTTGCTAGATGAAATTAATATTGCGCTCAAGCTGGGTTATTTGTCCCCCGAAACGGTGTTGGCGGGCTTGGCCGAAAAACCTGAAGATTCCCACGTGATTTTGACGGGTCGGGGGGTTCCCCAGGCCGTAATCGATGCCGCCGATCTGGTGACGGAGATGACCTTGGTGAAGCACCCGTTCCGGGAACAGGGCGTCAAGGCCCAGGCTGGGATTGAGTTTTAATGCGATTTTTGGGGAAATAACGTTTTTGGGGCTAAATCTGTCTCGATGGGTATCGTTTTCGCTGATTTTTTTGCTTGTCAAACCACTCTCTTTGCCGACGGCACGATGACGCTTCGCCGGAATAACGGTCTCGTAGGTTTCCCAAAAATCGGTGTAGACCATTGCACATTGCCGATATACACATTGCCCTTATCATCCACAAACGACCATAGCTCCAGACTTATGGGAGCAGGGGCGCTGCTAGACACCAGGGTGGTATTGATGATCGATGATCCCTAAATCGAGATCAAACTCGGGGCTTCTACGGTCTGGGCCAGAGCTGGCCAGCCCTTCCCTCAGCATCGTAATATGGGATGCCGCCCGTGACGTGCCCATTAACCCTGGTGCTGGAGCCAAAAGAATGCAATTTATACTGCTAATGCTATTTAGCTCGGTGCTGAACACCTCGGGGCAACTGTTGCTGAAGCAAGGGGCAGGGAAGGGGCTGATAAACCCATATTTGATCAGTGGCTTGGGACTCTATGGAATCAGCACCGTAGCCTATATTGTGGTGCTGAGCAAAAGCAATTTATCCCTCGCTTATCCCCTTCTTTTGGGGCTAACGGTTGTTGCAACAACTTTATGTAGCTGGGTTGTACTGAATGAAAAAGTGCCGCTGTTGCAGTGGTTGGGCATTGGGTTGATTATTTGTGGCATTAGCGCGATCGCGGCAGCCCAAAAGTAAGCGGCCCCAGATGATCTGAGTGCTTTCGATTGGAGAAGGGGAGACGGATCGGAGCCCCTCTCCCCTTTGTGGGAGGGAAGTTGGGGTGAGGGGGACAAAACCCATGCCCGAGTCTACTAGCTACTTTATCCCCAGACAAAATCACTAAGCCCTCTCCCAAACATCACCGATGACATTTTGAACAATCTTAATGCCTGTAAACGCCTGGGCCAACATCAGCCCCCCAAGCACAGTCGTAAAAATGAGGTGAACGCCCTTATACTACTATCAAATGTTCGTTTGCATGGGCATGAAATCTGTTTAGAGTAGAAGCCATCGTTATGCTAGAATCCTCAACCTTCACTCCTCGTCTTTTCTGTAACTGAAGCTACAATTTCACCTATTGCAGTGTCGTTATATTTTTCCTAACAAGCGATTAAAGACAGCTCGAAAGAACAGTGATTTACTCGTCTCGCCGTGAGAGGCAAAAGCTGGGGCTCAAGTCTGGAAGCTCAAGTCTGGGAACCAGCCTGGTTTTGCATCCTATGCCCAAGCGGAGCCGAGCTTAGGATCTAGCGTGAATGATATGGAGGGAAGCTTCTAGGCTCTATCGGAATTGCCAGAGCCAGTGCTAATCTGGGCCTTGGACATCTTCTGGCCTCCAACCTCAGAGGATATTTGAGAATAGCTTTGGCCGATGGCTCAAGCTTCCTGGGAAGCGGTCCAGGTTGGAACCTATAACTTCATCTTTCCACGATTCATTCCCCGATTCTTTACTTGCTTATGTATGACCTCAAAGCCATCATTATCGGCGCGGGCATTGGTGGCCTCACCACTGGTATCGCTCTAAAGCAACTGGGTTACCAGGTGGAAATCTACGATCGCACCCACCAGCTCCGCCCCGCAGGCGCAGGCATTTCCCTCTGGTCCAACGGCGTCAAGGTGCTGAATCAACTGGGCTTAGGGCGAGAGATTGCGGCGATCGGGGGCGAAATGAATCGCATGGAATACCGCAGCCACAAGGATGAGCCCCTCAGCCAGATAGACCTCCAGCCGCTGTTCCAAACCGTGGGCCAGCGTCCCTACCCCGTCGCCCGCACCGACCTGCAGCAAATGTTGCTCGATGCCTTTGGCGCAGTGGAAGTGCAACTGGGCATGAAATGCATTGGGGTGGAGCAGGATAAAACCAGCGCCACAGCAGTGTTTGAGAACGGCCACCGCACCAGCGGGGATCTGATTATTGGGGCCGATGGCATTCGGTCCATCGTGCGGGAGCATGTACTCGGCGAAGCCATTCCCACCCGCTATGCGGACTATGTCAACTGGAATGGATTGGTGCCCGCCCTGCCGGAGCTCTGTGAGGCCGATAACTGGGTGCTGTATGTGGGCGAGGGCAAGCGAGCTTCGATGATGCCCGTGGGGGGCGATCGCTTCTACTATTTCTTCGGCGCGCCCATGGCCGAGGGCAGCCAGGTTCCCCCCGAGGATCGACGCCAGGAGTTGGTGGAGCAATTTCTCGGCTGGCCTACTGCCGTCCAAACGTTGATTCAGACCCTGGATCCCCTACAGGCCAACCGCTTAGAAATCAGCGATATTGATCCCCCGGCTCACCTGGCCAAGGGCCGCATTGTCCTGGTGGGCGACTCCGGCCATGCCACCACCCCCACCCTAGGCCAAGGCGGCTGCCAAGCCATGGAGGATGCCGCGATGCTGGCCCGCTATTTAGTAACAACGAATCTCAGTGTCAGCGATGCCCTAGGGCGCTATGAGCAGGCCCGCAAAGCTCGCACGTCGGAGCTGGTGCTCAAGGCCCGCAGACGCACGGATACGATTTATGGCAAGCATCCGGAGATGACTGAGGAGTGGTATGAAGAATTGAAACAGGAGCCGCCGGAAGCGGTGACTGGGGCGTTGGCGAGGATTATTTTGGGAGGGCCGATGGGGTAGGGGAATAGGGAATTAGGGAGTGGGGAGTCGGGAGTCGGGGAGAGGTAATGGGTCGGGAAATTAGGGGTTCGGGTTGGGCTCCATCGGAGTGAGGAGAGATTAGGTATGGGATGGTTGTCAACGCATGTTTTGGATACGGCCCAGGGTTGCCCCGCTGCTGGAATGGCGCTGTCCCTTTGGAGGCTAGAACAGGCCACTGGCGAAGCTGAAATTGGAGCGGGGATCAAGCATCAGCACTTCAAAACCGTGGAAACCAATGCCGATGGTCGCACCGATGCTCCTCTGTTAGAAGCAGAGGATTTTCAGGTGGGGCTGTATGAAATCTTGTTTGAGGTTGGTCCTTATTTTGCCAAAACTCAGCTTTTGCTTCCCAGTGAGCATCCGTTTTTGACAACGGTGCCAATTCGATTTTGCATTGCCGATGCCAGTCTCCACTACCATGTGCCGCTCCTGGTCTCGCCTTGGTCCTACAGCACCTATCGCGGCAGCTAGGATGGAACAGGTCAAAAGCAGACAAGATAGCTGATCCCAGAGGCGGGTATTTTGCATATCGTATTTTGAAACACAATTTCAATTGAAGCTAGCGCTTAGGTTGTATAAAACGACAGCCTCTGTCGGGCTAAGCAGCTTCCAGAATGCAGGGAATTTAGAGAGAAGAATCAAGGGCGATCGCCCTTTATTTTAACTTTTCAAAATCCAGTTTTCTTTAACCCTTTCCTTACGCCTGCTTTGGGCTGTCAGATTTGTGTGTGTGTGTGTGTGAGTTCCGGAGAAAATTGAATGGCCGCTTTTATCAGAAAGGATGGGTTGAATCACAGAGATTCAAGGTCAAAGCTTTTAGCTCCATTGGTCCTGGGTGCTACGGCAGGTGCCATCCTGGGCCTGGCTCAGCCCAGCGCTGCTGCACCCGAGCCGGGCATTGCCTCCAGCCCAGCCCCTAACCCAGCCCCTAACCCAGCATTGAAGCTAAAGCCTGAAAGCGAGTTTGACCTCGCGCCTGCTTTGGAGCTTGATCTCCAGGATCCCCTGACTTCCGAGGCTGTCCTCAGCCCGGACGATCCCATGGCCCAGGTCACCAGTGTCAGCCAGCTTCGCGATGTACGCCCGACGGACTGGGCTTTCCAGGCCCTGCAATCCTTGGTTGAGCGCTACGGCTGTATCGCAGGCTATCCTGATGGTACTTATCGGGGCGATCGCGCCATGACGCGCTACGAGTTCGCCGCTGGCCTCAATGCCTGCCTGGATCGCGTCAATGAATTAATTGCTTCTGCAACTGCTGACTCCACCACCCAGGAGGACTTGGCAATTATCCAGCGTCTACAAGAGGAGTTCCAGGCTGAGCTGGCCACCCTGCGCGGGCGCATTGATGGCCTAGAAGCCAGAACAGCGGAGCTGGAAGCCAACCAGTTTTCGACCACGACCAAGCTCAGCGGCAATGTTTTCTTTAACCTCACCGGAGCAACTGCTGGCGGCGATGTCCAAATCGAAGCTCGCGGCCTGGGCGGTCCCCTCAACCTGCGCGGAGCCGGGCGCGGGCTGGATGGCAGGCCCCTGGTCCAGACTACCGATGACGATCCCAATATCACCTTTGGTTCCTACAGTTTTCTCAACCTAACCACCTCCTTCACGGGCCGCGATAGCCTGGTCACCCAACTGGCCGTTGGCAACAGCTTCTCCCCCGCCAATTCCTATGCCTCGGCGGGCCTATTCAATACCTTTGGCACGCCCTTTACTGACCAAGCGGGCACCACCAGTGCCAATGTTCCGGTAGTGCGGGAACTGTTCTATGACTTCCCCATTGGCAAAAAGATCAAGGTCGTTGTTGGCCCCCGCATCAACTGGTATCGCTACTTTGATGGCAATGCCTACACCTTTTTCCTCAACGGTGCGAGCAGTTTCAATGCCAGCGGCAGTACCCTCGCCAACGCAATTGATCGAGGTGCTGGCGCTGTGGTGCGCTGGAATGCGACGGATTGGCTGGATTTGAATGTGGGCTACTTGGGAGAGAACACTGAGTTTCTTAACAATACGTTGTTCAATACTGCGACCAATGCGACTGAAGGCATCTTCGGCGGCACCAATACCTTGACCGCCGCTGCAAACATCAAGCCCTTCGACAAGATGAATGTGCGGCTGCTCTATACCCGCACCAATCTGGACAACAATGCCCGCATTGTCAATGCCGATGGTAGCGTTGCCTTTGGTGTCGGTGGAGCCACCAGCGAGCCGATCTATGGGGTGGCCGATGATGGCCAAGGCGGTAGCTTAAATGGTGCAACGGCAGACACATTTGGTATCAGTTTTGATTGGCGGTTGGCCAAGAGAATCGGCCTCTTTGGCCGCTACTACTATGGCAGCACCAACCTCGATCCCCAGAATCGTGCCCTGGTCGATGGGGAAGTCAATGCCCAGGCGGTTCAAGGAGGAGTTGCCCTGCCTGACCTAGGGCGGGAGGGCGCATTGTTGACCCTCTCCTATGGCATTCCCTATTCGATTTTGGATGGGCGGCAGTATCTTGTTTCCGGCGGCGGCGACGGGGGTATTCAACATGAGTTTGAAGCCACCTACTACTTCCCACTGAGCGACAATATTGCCCTCGTACCCGCAATTTATATGGTTCGTAACCCCAACAACTTTAGCGATAATCCAACGATTTGGGTTGGCAATCTGAGGACTCAATTTCGGTTCTAAGATGCCTCAAGCTGTCCTTTCAATTTTCCCTGATTGAGCCTTTCCTTCTTGGAGCTTTTAACGATGAGCACTAGCCAAAACCTTCCTTCCAGCCAGGCCGATACGCTGGATGCCGCACCAACCCAAACGGTCGCCTTTGAAACGGATTTGATCTATGGTTTAGACTCTCGACCGCCCCTGCGAGATACGATTTTTGCCGCCCTCCAACATGTATTTGCTTCCTTCGTCGGCATTATTACTCCCGCCTTGATTATCTCAGGAGCATTGGAATTGGAGCCTGCCGATGCCGCTTACCTGGTCAGCATGTCGCTGTTTGTCTCCGGTGTGGCCACATTTATTCAGGCCAAACGCATTGGTCCCGTAGGCTCTGGGCTGCTCAGCATCCAGGGCACCAGCTTTGCCTTTATCGGCCCAATTATTGCTGCAGGATTGGGAGTCAAAGGCGCTGGGGGATCGGCCCAGACAGCCTTGGGAACTATCTTTGGGCTTTGCTTTTTTGGCTCGTTTATCGAAATGGTGTTTAGCCGATTCATGGGCTTTGCTAGCAAGATCATCACGCCGCTGGTCACCGGCATTGTGGTGACGCTGATTGGCTTGACTTTGATCAATGTGGGCATGACCAGCATCGGTGGCGGCTTCGCAGCGAAGGGAGCAGGCACCTTCGGCAGCGCTCCCAATCTGTTGCTAGCGGGTTTAGTTCTGGCCGTGATTGTGGTTTTGAACAACACCACCAGCAGTTTTCTGCGCATGGCTTCTGTGGCGATCGGCCTGATTGTGGGCTATATCGTAGCGATTCCCATGGGCATGGTGAGCTTTAGCAATTTGGGTGGCTTAGCGCCGGTCACCATTCCAATTCCCTTTAAGTATGGATTTGGCTTCAATATTGCTGCATTCCTGCCCTTTGCTTTCCTGTATTTGATCACAACGATTGAATCTACTGGAGACTTGACGGCCACCTCGCTAATTTCGGGACAGCCGATTACTGGAAAAGTTTATTTTGATCGTCTTCAGGGCGGGATTTTGGGAGATGGCGTCAATTCAGCGATCGCCGCTATCTTCAACACGTTCCCCAACACCACCTTCAGCCAAAACAATGGCGTCATCCAGCTCACCGGCATCGGCAGCCGCTATGTGGGCTACTTCATCGCTGGCATCTTCGTTTTGCTCGGCCTAGTGCCCGTCGTCGCAGGCGTATTCCAAACCATTCCCCAGCCCGTTCTAGGCGGCGCAACCATCATCATGTTTGGCACCGTAGCCGTGGCCGGAATCAAGATCATCTCCTGCGTCAACCTCACCAAACGTGCTTCAATTATTCTGGCGGTCTCCCTCGGTCTCGGCCTCGGGGTCAGCGTCGTACCCGATATCCTCGAACAACTGCCTCCCCTGGCAAAAAGCATCTTTTCCTCAGGCATCAGCACGGGCGGCCTAACCGCGTTACTGCTGAACATTGTCCTACCGGGGCCTCGCCAATAACTTCAGCCATCCCCCCTATCTCCCCACCACCCCA
>JAAUQQ010000302.1 GCA_012032745.1 Synechococcales cyanobacterium RM1_1_8 | reverse complement strand
TAGCTGTAGCCGATGGTGCCCATAGCCCGTACTTTTGCTTAAAAAAACAGGCACAGTCTAACCTCATTCGGTATGGAATCGCTGGCTTTGGCGAATTCTCAAACATCCTCTTAGCGCTTGAAACGCTTCAGCACCTCCTCCACCGTCGCGATCGCCAGCCCCGGCAACACCTGCGAAACGGCAGCCGCACAGCCAATAAAAAATTAGACCTTCCGCTAGACGCTCTCTGACAGACGCAGCTAGAGATCGACTACCATAGCAGTATCCAAGCAAGCTTGAAATTAAGCCATGCTTCGTGAAACCCTCAAACAAGAAATCGACACACTCAGCGAGAACCAACTCATCAAGCTCGCTGAGCTGTTACGCCTGATCAAGGCTCAAACCCAGAAACTTACGAATGCCCTGCCATTCTGGCAACATGCAACCCCAGCAGAGCGCGCCCAAGCCCAAGACCCAAGACTTCCAAACCTGGGTGGCTCAACTGCCTACACCAACGCCTGGCATCAGCCTGCCCGATGAAGCCTTTGATCGCGACAGCATCTACGAGTAATGGCGAAATATTTGCTGGACACTAATATCGTCCTGCGCTTTTGTAATCCAGCCGATTCCCAGCATGGGCAAGAACCTGGTCTCCGAACATGACATCAAAGGGAAGCGCACCCATGATGCTCGACTCGCTGCCGTCATCTTGGCCTCAGGGCTTGAATGCATACTGACCTTGAATCCCAAGGACTTTAGTGGGATGCCTGGCATCACCGTGGTTCATCCTCGCGAGATCGTCGGAGACCCAGATTAACTGAACTGCTCAATCAACCAGCGATTAATCGCCCCATCATCCTCAGCCTTGCCCCGCTTCAGCGCCTCCTCCACCATCGCCATCTCCAGCCCCGGCAACACCTGCGAAACCTCAACCCTCGCACTCCCGCCATCCCGCATCGCAAACGCAAACACCTCCCCCTCAGCAACATTCACCACCCAATATTCCAACACCCCAAACTGCTCATAGAGCAACCGCTTACCGCCAATATCATCCCGAAACGTCGTCGAACCAATCTCAATCACCAACTGAGGGGAGCCATAGAGATCTGCATCAATCGGCGCATTATCCCGAGGCAACTGCGGCAAATCAGCCCCCACATAAAACGCAGTATCCGGCTGACAGCCCCGTAACCCCTTCTTGATAAAACTGGCATTGGTCAATTCCTTGATGCCAATCGTCTTCAGCGTTCCAAACAAGGTCACCACATTAGACAAAATGCTATTGTCCGCAGCATGGGCAGGTCCAAGGGCAGCCATCTCAATCCTCAACTTGCCTGCATCGTAATAAAACCGTCCAGCCTCATAGCTCGGCTCATCCAGCAACCGCGAAAACTCAGCCCAATTTGCTGAGACCCAAGTATCCGTTGTGAGCTTGGGTGGCTTGAGAGATGATTTGTGCAGCGCAACAGTCATTGTGTTGACTCCCTGATTCCCTTGCGAAACATCTGTACAGCCTCTGCTTCATCGCCCTCAGCCAGCAAAATACAGCGCCTCAGCAAATCAATATCTAGCTGTTCGAGACCCGGCAGCCCACTACGCTCAACCCGCTCATAGCCCTGCTCCGGCAAATGATGCAGCGACAGCGTGCCATCCTCCCAGAACCAAACTTCCCTGACGCCCAGCGCTTGATACTTCGCCAGCTTGCTCACCCCCCCACTGCTGTAAACCACCTCAATCGCCAGATCAGGAATGGGCTTAAAGTCCCCCAAACAGAACGACTCATCCGCCTGAGCCGAAGCCTCACCCAGCTTCTCCTGCGTCACAGACCCCGTGGGCTTAAACCGAATACCCTTTTCCAAGAAATAAGTCATCACCAGAAAACCAATGATGCGTGAAAAATACTCGTGGGCTTGCCCCGGCATAAGAATCTCAATCGTGCCAGCATGAAACGTCAGTCGAGTGCCGGGAGAATCCGCCAAGCCCTGCTCAATGAGCTTGAACTTCTCCCAACTGCCCTGGACCGTAATGCGTTGGTCAGTTTCTGGTGAACGTAGCTGTACCATGCCTGCCATTATAATTCCTGGCCCTCGCCCCAGGCAGGCTTAACGATCTGTGCTCGGTTATGAGAGAGGGGTCATCTGGGAGTGGCCGCGATCGCGGTCTATTTCGGCTTCATGCCAACCGAGACCCTTGTCTTCAATCGGCCTGATAGCCCGGAGCTGCCTGGCAATAACGCCATCGCTGCTCGCTTGAGAGAGGCTAGAGTGGTTGACTAAAGACGAGCGAGCGAAGCGATACTTCGGGCATCCTTGTATTTGTCTATCCGCCTCAGGTTCCGCCCTGGGTCACCGCTCCGTTTCCCTGCCGCCATGAGCCCTGCCAGCGACCCCTATCAAATCCTTGGACTCAAGCCTGGAGCCTCCATCGCCGAGGCTAAGCAGGCCTATCGCCAACTGGCCCGGCGATGGCATCCCGATCAGTTTCAGGATCCCCAACAGAAGGCCCAGGCCGAAGCCGAAATCAAGCGCATTAACGTCGCCTATGGACAGATCCAAGCGCCCAGCTTTGCCCAGGCGGGCCGCTCGGGCAGTGGTGGGACAGCAGCGGGGGGCGATCGCACCCAGGTCACCCCCACCCACAGCGCCCAGCACCAAGCCCGCGCCCAGAGCCACTACCGCCAGGCCGAAACCCTAGAACAATCCGAGCGCTACCAAGATGCCACCAAGGCCTTGACCCAGGCGATCAACCTCGCCCCAGACTACGCCGAGGCCTATCAATACCGGGCCTATCTCTACCAGCAGCGAGGCTTTGAATTCCTCGCAGCCAAGGACGTTGCCAAGGCCCGCGCCCTGGGCCTGGAGCGAGCCTACCGCCAGCCCATCCCAGAACGCCCCCAGGCCAAACAACAGCCCCAGGCCAAACAACAGCCCCAGGCCAAACAACAGCCCCAGGCCAAGCAAGCCAAGCAGCCCAACAAGTCCAAGCAGGCCCAGAAGCCCGAGCCCTCCTCCCCCTTCAGCCCGCCTGCCGCCATGGCGGCCTTCCCCCAAGCCTGGACCTGCACCGCCAGCCTCACCCCCAGGCCGGGGTCAGGCCAGACCGCAGCCATCACCCAACTCCTGCCCTACGGCAACACCAACGGCATCAGCGCCAGCGCCAACGGCAGCCTGCAACTGTGGAATTTCCAACGGGGCTATGACTTTGCCGACCTCCGGGGCCACAGCGATGCGGTGTTGGATTTGGCGCTGAACCACGATGGTCAGCTCCTCGCCAGCGCCAGCCAGGATGGCACCGTCAAACTATGGCACCTGCCCAGCGCCAGCCTCAATCGAAATTTTGTGACCGGCGTGATGACCAGCTTGATTTGGGGGCCTGACCCCCACGCCATTAGCAGTTGCAGCCAGGATGGCAAGATCTTTCGCTGGAGCAGCAACAACTCCCAGAGCCAGGCTTCCCAGCGCTCAAACGCAGGCTCAAAGGCACTTTGGGCCAGTCGCGCGGCTGCGACCTATGTTGGCATGACGGCCAATCGTCAGTTTTTTGTGACCCGTAGCCCCGATAACGAACTCAAGCGTTATTTACAGAAGGCTGGTGAGCCCCCAAGGGTTTTGCCCGAGAGCCAATTTGAGCAAACCTGCATTGCCCTCAGCCCCTCCGGTCGCTATCTGGCCGCCGGGGATGCGACGGGCTTGATCCGCCTTTGGAACCTGGAAACCGCTGAGCCGATCATGGCAATCCAGGGGCAAGTTGGGGCTGTGGCCGCGATCGCCTTCACTGCTGACGATCGCCTAATCGCCAGCCTCTGCCACAGTCCCGGTCCAGATGCTGGCCCAGAAACCGGTCCAGAAACTCGCGTGCAGGTCTGGTCTCGCCCCAGCCGCGAGCAGCTCTGCGACATCTCCGGCAGCGGGTTGACAAGCCTGTGTTTTACGGGGGATGGCCAGCGATTGGTGATTGGCGATCGCGCCGGACAGCTCCAGGTTTGGCAGCCCTTGGGTGCTAGTCCTAATCCTGGGGCCTAATCCTGGGGTCTAATACTGGCCCCGAGACCAGTGCGGGCTGGGGCTGGGGGGTCTAGCCAGGCAGCCGAGACTGGCCCAATCCTCGCAAGGGAGGTTAAAATTGGGGTATTCCAGCACCGAAGAGACCATCCACCCCGGACCATCCACCCCGGACCATCCACCCCGTCTCCGTTAGGCGCAGAACCCTTCCCTCTCGTCTCCACCCCCCACAATTTCCCGGTAATTCACTATGTCTTCCAACGCCATCACGCCCTACCAAGGCGATCCATTCGTCGGTCATCTCTCCACCCCCGTCAGCGATTCTGCCTTGGTGCGCAGCTACCTCAGCAAGCTGCCGATCAACCGCAAGGGCCTGGGCGCGACCATGCGCGGCATCGAGATCGGCATGGCCCATGGCTATTTTCTCTATGGCCCCTTCGCGGAGCTAGGCCCCCTGCGCAATAGCGATATCTCCGACTTGGCGGGCTTGGCCAGTGCCATTGGCTTGGTGATTATTGCGGCTTCAGGGATGCGCCTCTATGGCAACACCGCCTACGATTTGGGCGAAAAGCCCCATGAGCAGCTCAAGACCAAGCAGGGCTGGGCTGATCTATCTAAGGGCTTTGTGGTAGGCGGCGCTGGCGGTGCGCTGTTTGCCTATTTGGTGACTCTGGGCGGTGGCTTCTTGGGCTAGGGCTGTTTTTGGGACTAGAAGCGCCGGTTGCGATCGCATGAATGGCTTGATCCTATGAATTGATTGATTCGTGCCCAGGGGGGGTGCGCAGGCATTGCGCTACCCCCCCTGTTTTTTCTAGGTTTACGTTTTTCTAGGTTCGCGTTTCTAAATTCACAGCAAAAGCAGCCTGCTGGAGCGCGGTGATGGTTTGAATCCCCGTCTCGGCCAGGTCGAGCATGGCATTGAGCTGGACCCGGCTGTAGCTGCCCGATTCCGCCGTGCCCTGCACTTCCACTAGCCCCAGCTCCGCCGTCATCACCACATTGAAATCGACATCTGCGGCCACATCCTCGGGGTAGTCGAGGTCCAGCAGCACCTGACCTTCTAGGAGTCCCACTGAAATGGCGGCGATCGCGCCCTTGAGCGGCGAGGCAGCCAGCTTCCCCTCAGCCACCAGGCGTTCCACTGCCTCCCGCAAGGCCACATAGCCCCCATTGATTGCGGTCGTTCGGGTGCCACCATCGGCCTGGAGCACATCGCAATCCACGGTCAACATCCGCTCCCCCAGGGCCTCCATGTCCAGCGCCGCCCGCAGGCTGCGGCCAATCAAGCGCTGAATCTCCTGGGTTCGCCCCGACAGCTTGATAAACTCCCGCCGCTGACGTTCCGGCGTGGCTCCGGGCATCATGCGATACTCCGCCGTCAGCCAGCCCTGGCCGCTGCCTTTCATCCAGGGGGGCACGCCCTCTTCGAGACTGACGGTGCAGATCACCTTGGTTTCGCCACAGCTCGCCAGGACGGACCCGGCGGGATAGCGGGAAAAGCCGCGCTGGAAGTGGATGGGGCGTAGTTGGTTGGGTTGGCGATCGCCAAAACGTTGCCGGACCATGGTGAAGTTGCTCTTGCGTAAAAAATCATAGCCATCCAGCCCCCGCACAGGCTCGTCTCCCTAACAGGCTCATCTTCTTCTAACAGCCGATAGACTTGGCCGTGAGCTGCTCCAAAATCCCCTGCTCCACCACCGCCGCTGGCCGATTGGCATCCACCAAAATCAGGCGCTGGCGATAGCCATAATAGTCCTGAAGGGGCTTGGTGTAGGTCTCCAGATCCCGGATGCGGCGCTGCACCACGGGCAAATCATCATCGTCGCGACAGCGGGCCAGGGAGCGCTCAATCAACACCGCCTCGGGCACCTCCAGCCACAGGGCCTGATCCAGGGACTGGCCCAGCTCCTCCAACAAAAAATCGAGTTCCTCCGCCTGGAAGGCCGTGCGGGGATAGCCCTCCAAAATCCAGCCCTGGGTCAGGTCCGGCTGCTGGAGCCGCTGGCGGATGAAGCCAATCATCAGCGGATCGGGCACCAGTTCGCCCCTGGCCACGTAGGGGCTGGCCTGGCGAGCCAGTTCGGCGATCGCCCCGCGCACCTCGGATTCTACCGCCAGGGCTCCACGAATCAAATCTCCTGTGGAGAGGACCGGCAGGGACAACCGCTGGGAGAGGCGTTCGGCCTGGGTGCCTTTGCCTGCGCCAGAGCCGCCCAAGATGACTAGTCTCATGGTGATGGGGGTGGGGAGATGGGGGGTGATGTCTATTTTTACCATCCTCCCGGAGTGCTCGCGGTGACCGAGGGGGTTAGCCCTGTTACTGGGGGGCCG
>JAAUQQ010000301.1 GCA_012032745.1 Synechococcales cyanobacterium RM1_1_8 | reverse complement strand
AAACTGCCCCAGGGCTTCTCCGGCTGCATTGTCCTGGGCGATGGCCGGGTTGTGCCCCTGGTGGAAATCGATCAGCTCATGGCCTGGATCTTGAACGATACCCAGCGCCAAGTCCAAGCCCCTCAGCCCCTGTCCATCGACCAGCTCGCTGCCGAGAAGCCGATGATTTTGATCGTCGATGATTCGATCAACGTTCGCCGTTTTCTCGCAATTACCTTGGAAAAAGCGGGCTACACCGTCGAGCAGGCGCGGGATGGCCAGGAGGCGATCGACAAGCTCCGGGGCGGCATTCGCCCCAGCGCCATCATGTCCGATGTGGAAATGCCCCGCCTGGATGGCTTTGGCTTCCTGGCCCAGGTCAAGAGCCTCGCGCCTTGCAGCGAGATCCCCGTGGTCATGCTCACCTCCCGCAGCGGCGACAAGCACCGCCAGCTCGCCTTTAGCCTGGGGGCAGCAGACTATTTCTCCAAGCCCTTCAAGCAAAATGAACTGCTGGCTAGCCTCAGCCAACTGACGGAAACCCAAACGCCAGTCCTGGCATCGGTTTAGCCCTGGTTCACCCTCGAAGCCAGCCAGATTCTGCCGCCCCAAGACTGCTTGCCGCCGATCCCCATTCTTCCAGCCCAGCCATGACCAATCTCAGCGCATCCCGCATTCGTCGGCGCAGCGATCGCGCCGCCGAGAGCCAACAGCAATTCATCACCTTCACCATCCGCAACGTCGGCTTCCTGCTGCCCATCGCCGCTGTCTACCGAGCCGTGGCCTTTGAGGTTCCCCCAGCGGCCCCTGGCGGATCGCCGCTCCCGATCGAGCAAATTCGCTTTGAAGAACAGGTTCTCGCGGTCCTGAACGTGGACCAGCAGTTGTTTAATCGCCGCGATCGCCAACCCCAAGCCTCCCAGCAAGTGGCCCTGATCGTCGAGACCGGCCAGGGCAAGTTAGGCCAGGGTTTGGGCCAGGGTTTGGGCCATGCCTTGACCGGAGAATTGAATGATGAATGGAACGACAGCGGTGAATTCCATGGCAGCGATCGCCTGATTGCCCTCCCGATCGACTCCGCCCCCTCCCTCTGCCGCATCCCCACCAGCAGCCTCGTCCCCCTGCCCAAGACCTACCAGGTCAACTGCGTCATGGGCATGACCGACAACAGCGCCGACCCTCCGCTGCGCTTCCTGCTCAATGCCACCCAGCTCCACCCCAGCGAAGCCAGCGCTGGGGCCGATGTCCCCGCCAGGGACAGCCCCCTGCCGGAGGCGATCGCCCTGGTGGGCTCCAACCCATCCAAGCCGCGCCCCGCCTAGGCCAGTCCCTAGGGTTTGGGAGTCTAGGATTTGGGAGTCTGGGCCAGCGCCGTTTTGAGCCCATAGGGATCGCCCGCTCGCACCTGGCGGTAGCGCAAAACCAAGCCCAGGGTGATCTGCTTCATGCACCAGTACAGCACCGTAATAATCACAAACGTAATCACAATCACCAGCACCGGACGCCTGGCCGTGAGGTTGTTGAGCAGACGGATGATCACCAGGGTGGGCTCCTGGACCAGATCCCAGCTATTGAGGCGCTCGAAGCGGCCCAGATAAATGCCCAGGGCACAGAGGGCGTGGGTCACCAGCTCCGTAGCATTCACCCAGCGGGCCAAGCCCCGGCGCACGAGGTAGTGCTGCTGGTTAATCAAGGCGATCACATAGGCCTCAAAGCCGCCAACGATCGCCACAAAATGCATCGGGATCACAAACAGCGTCATCACCCAAACCGAATATTGCATCCGCGCCGCGCTGATCGAGTGGATGATATCCGTGAGCAGATAGGGCGCATTGGGCAAAAACGCCAGGTAGACCGCAAACAGGAGCCACCACCACCCCGAGCGCTGGCCCAAACGACCTGGCTGCCGACCTGGCTGCCGACCTGGCTGCCGACCGTGCTGGGCGCGGCGAAACAGCCAAAAGCTGATCCCCAGCGGAATGGCAGCCAAAAACAAATTCCAGGAGATCCAGCCGCTGTCCGGAATCACACAGACCGGCGGAAACACTTTGCAAGCAGCACGTTCCACCCAATGCCGCAGGGCGGTAAAGCTAAACGCCAGGAACAAGGGGCCGGGCAAGGTCAGCATAGGGCTAGTCACAGCGGGAGAAGGCGGGGAGATGGTTGAGCGGTGGGGCTTGACGGTGAAATGAGATTGGTGGAGTACGAGGCTAGGCAATCCAGCCTAAGGGATAGCCCACAGCAGATCTAAGACCCAAGGCTACAGGCGCGATCGCCCCCCCTCCGGAGAATCCCTCAAGGAAGTATTGCAAAGGAAGTGTTACAGAGGTGGAAACCTATCAGCCTGGAGACCACCCTCATCCCCCCTCGATCTCTGCTCCAACGCTTAGGGAGACTCCTAGCAATCACAATTATGTTCCCACAGCGCCTTGGACGTCCTCAGAACAACGATCGCCTCCTCCATCGTCGAAACACAGCGTGGAATCTGCATATCCCCAGGGCTAGCCATCTGGGGCGTAGAGGCCAGCATCGACTGGGAGGCCCAATCCACTAACCCGCGCCACATCTCCCCCACCATAATCAGCGGCATGTCCTGATCCAGCTTCTTGACCTGCAAAAGCTGCCACACCATCAGCGCTTCCAAGGCCGTGCCAATGCCCCCCGGAACCACCACAAAGGCATTGGAGAGCAAAACGAAATGGTGTAGCCGAGAGAAAAACGTGCGGTGGCTGTGCAACTGCTCCACAAACGGATTGGCATGTTCCTCAAAGTCCAGGTCAATGCGCAGGCCAATGGACTGGGTGCGGCGGGGCGTATCGGCATCGAAGCTGCCCTGGTTGGCAGCCTCCATCAAGCCAGGGCCGCCCCCCGTAACGATGTCGCAGCCCATATGGGTCAGCTCCGTCGCCAGGTGGCGGACATCCAGGTAAAGCGGATCAGTGGCCTGGAGTCGGGCAGAGCCAAAAATCGTCACTCGGTAGTTTTCACAGGGCGGCGGCGGAATCTCGCTGAGCTGGTTGACGGCATCCCACATTTGAAACATGGCGGCCTGGACGAGCTGGTAGGCGGGAGCGGGGGTGGGATCGCAAGGATGAGTCATCTCTCCATAAAATCCCTCAACCCACTCCATCAAAGTGTTTGCGACGGTTTTGTAGAGTTTCGTCATGAAGGTTTATCAATGGCGGCAGCTCTGAAATCTTTGGGCGGGCTCCGACCTGGGGAATTCCAGCCCCAGCCCCAGCCGCCAGCCCTGAAGTCTCCCCACTCACAGCCCGACAAAAGTTGCGCACTGCGTTAACATTTCTTTAACCCACGAAAGGGACGATGGAGCCGATGATAGGGAGGGAGGCGTGTAAAGCGTTGCATCACGGCCCATTCACCCCATTCTTACCCGAGCTTTCCCAATTAGCCATCGCGATTGACCGTCGCTTGGCCAACTAACCCCAGTCCCCTGCGCCAGGCTGTTCCCCCGCAGCCTGGCTTTGTTACAAGCATTTTGGCGACTGCCGTAGCCATGATCTCCCAAGCCCCCATAGGCCCCCCAGGCCCCCAGCCAGCCCAGGCCCCGCAAGGGCCTGGGGTTCTTACCTCCACCGATGGCGCGATGCGCTAGCGCTGTGGGATTCCATCTAATCCCCGCCAATTTTGAGTCCGCTAATTTTTAGATTGTCAGGAGAGAAATACCATGGCCCTCTACGCCGAATTACACCGCCATCTCGGTGGTTCCGTTGTGCCTCGCATTCTCTGGCGCTATTTCCAGCGCAACGAGCCAGGTCAGTCTGCTCAGTTTGAAGACTATGCAGCCTTCGAGGACTTTTATACCCGTCCCCGCAACACCCTGGATGAGTATTTAGAGCTGCACACCATTGTGGAGAAGGTGCAGACGGCGGAGACATTGCCCTACTTCATCTATCGATTGTTGCGGGGGGCCTATGTGTTTGAGAATCTGGCCTATTTGGAGCTGCGCTATAGCCCCTATTTGCGCACGCCGGAGCATCTGAGCCAGGGCGATCGCATCGATGCCACCGCCAAAATCATCCAGGTCGTGGGCGAAGCCAGCCAAAACACCCCCTACCCCATCGTCAACAGCCAGATCCTCTGCATGCATTCCAAGCTGCCCTATGAGGTGAACAAGGCAATGATCGACCTGGCGGTGCAGTTCCCCCAATATGTCTGCGCGGTGGACCTGGCCGGTGGCAACCACCAATATGCAGAGCGCCTGCCGGAGTTCGTCAAGCTCTATCAATATGCCCTGGCCCGAGGCATCAAAACCACCGGCCACCTCTACGAAACCACCGATGGCTGCTTCCCCGAGCTGCTGCCCTACCTCAACCGCGTCGGCCACGGCATCCAGATTCCCTTGCTCTACCCCGAGCTGCTGCCCGAAGTGGCAGCCAGGGGCCAGTGCCTGGAAGTCTGCCCCACCACCTATCTCCAAACCGGCACCCTGGAGAGTTTGGATCAGCTCAAGATTGTCTTCGATCGCTGCTTTGAAGCGGGCGTGGACATTGCCATTTGCACCGACAATGCCGGTCTGCACAATGTGCGCCTGCCCTTCGAGTATGAGAACCTGTTGACCCACAACATCATCAACTTTGAGCAGTTGCGCAGTTGCCAGGAGGCGGCGTTTAAACATGCCTTTGCCTGGAAGCACAAAACCCGCCCAGAGACGATTCTCAACAGCATCCTGCGTCCGGATCAGGGCAGCCTGTCAACAGTGGGCTAGGGGACAAGCTGGGCTGGGGGCTGTGCTCTGGTCTGCCAATGTTTACAGTCCCTAAGCCAAACCGCAGGAATCCCCATCCACCAAGCTCAGATCCAGGCGACGGCCAATGATCTCCTCCATCCCCCAGTAGATGGCGCATTCCACATATTCCCGAAAGGACGCAAAATCCTGCTGAGCTTGGGAGCTAGGCCCTTCCACCCGCAACAGCTCCGGCGGCAGCTCCCATTGGATGCGCTGCAACACATAATCCACGAGATAATTGCGCACCGCCGGTCGGGCCAAAACATCGCCATAGAGAGGAGAGGGGCAACTCGCAACAAAATTATCAATGATCTCGCCGAGGGTGGTGCGGTCCTGACTGCGCTCGGAATTGCAATCGGGGCTGTGATCGGCACGCCGTGATTCCATAGTTTATTTTGCTCCTAGGTTCAAGTGTGACATTCAGGGGATCTGGGCGGACCAGACGGGGTTCAACAAAATGGGGTTCAACAGGATGGAGCTTTGCAGGGCAGGGCATCTCTTGATAGCAGTGGGAGCAAAACCCAACAACCCCTCGCCTCGTCACGCGGCGCAACAGTTCGTAGGAACAGCAGGGGCAAACTTCTGGGCGAAGCATTATGTTCCCCTTAATACATATTTCGTTCTTGAACTCAAGATAACGAAACAATGTGAAGATCCTGTGATCAGCCAGGCGGGACATCAGATCTCTCACTAGATCTCTCACTGGAACTGGGGGTCTGCCCAGTCCAGAAGCGAGCAAATCTGCTGGGCCAATTCCATCACCTCGAAGGGCTTGGCAATGAGCCCGGCACAGCCCAGAACCAGGAGCTGCTGTTCCGGGTGCGAAGTGGTGCCGGTGAGAAAGATTGTGGCGATGGTACAGGTTTGGGCCTCAGCCTGGAGCTGTTGGAAGGTGGTTAGGCCATCTTGTCCCGGCATGATCAAATCCAGCAAAATGGCATCGGGCTGGGCCGATCGCGCCAAAGACACCCCTGCCGCCCCCGATGCGGCTTGCAACACCTGCCAACCCGCCAGGGCTTCGAGGGCAATGGCGACGAGATCGCGAATCCCATCATCGTCATCAATGATGAGAATGCGCTTGCAGCCCAACGGCGGCCTCTGGCTATCCCGTTGTCGATTTCTCAGGGACGGATCCATGGCACTCCTGACGTGAATGTATCGCCCGTGAATGTATCGCCGCATTGGCCGCCGAGTCTGATTTCGGATGGGGGAATTTTCGACAAGCTGCTGGTACGGGGCAAGATGGGGCTGGGAATGACGGGGCTGGGAATGACGGGGCAGCGTGCAGCAATGGGGCGGAGGGAGAAAGGGGGGGATGCGATCGCTCCAAACAGCGCTCCACCCGCTCCACCAGCACCTCCACCGTGGCAGACTTCCGCAGAAAATCCGTTGCCCCCGCCGCAAACAACTGCTCCAACAACGGGCCATCCTGATGAACCGACCAAAACAGAATCGGCAGCCCAGACCAGCGGGGATCTTGGCGCACCACCTGGCACAGCTCCAAGCCATTGATCCCCGGCATTTCAAAGTCCAAAATCAGCAGATCCGCTCCGTGCGCTGGAGCAACGGCCAAACTGCGACTGGCTCACTCAGCAAGGTAGAC
>JAAUQQ010000300.1 GCA_012032745.1 Synechococcales cyanobacterium RM1_1_8 | reverse complement strand
CCCCCACGCCACCATAGACCCAGCGGTTGAGCCGAGCCTGGCCCGCCTTCGCCAAGCAGGCCAAAACAAGGCCCACCACCAGGGCCGCCTCCACGCCCTCGCGCAGCGTAATCACAAAGGTCGGTAGGGCAGCGGAAATATCCATAGATTCAAAAGATGCCTCAGAGGATGTTTGAGAATTCGCCAAAGCCGGACATCCCATACCCGTTAGGTAGGCTAGGCCAGGCCCGTTTCCTTAAGCAATAGTTGCAAGCCCCTTATCAATAAGCTAACCTTCTTGCAAATTTGACCGCCACCAGGATAGACTCTCAACAAGGCCGTTTTATTGAGAGTGTATCCCCATGGTTGCCTACAGCCCCTCCGCCCTCAAAGCAGAACTCAACGAGCGCGGCTGGCGCATGACCCCCCAGCGGCAGACCATCCTGGAGACCTTTCAAAATTTGCCCAAGGGCGAACATCTCAGCGCTGAAGAATTGTGTCAACGTCTCGAAGACCAAGGCGAGAAAGTGAGCCTCTCCACGGTCTATCGCAATGTCAAGCTGATGGCCCGCATGGGTATTTTACGCGAGCTGGAGCTGGCAGAAGGTCATAAGCGCTACGAGATCAACCAGCCTGCTCCCCACCACCACCACCACCTTATTTGCGTGCGCTGTAACAAAACCGTCGAATTCAAGAATGATTCCGTGCTCAAGGCGGGGTCAAAGATGGCGGAAAAGTCTGGCTACCACCTGCTCGATTGCCAGCTACTCATCCATGCCGTTTGTCCAACTTGTCAACGTTCCCTGATGCCAGCCTAGTTCGGCGTATAGTTCAGAGTGTGGGCCTGGGGCGATCCAGGCTCAGTTTAGGATCCCTCATCCCACTCCCTTTAAATTCATGTGTGCTGCATCCCAGGGACGAATGCTGTTGTCCCACAATTTCACCCTGCCGAATACCCTGCTGCCCGCCCTGAGCCGGGAGCAGTTTGCCCAGGTGTTTGTGGCGGGCTTGGCTGATCTGGCCGGGCTGAACAGTCGCTCGGTCGAGAATCCCCACTGGGTGGTGGAAGTGACCTTTGGTCCGGAGCGATCGCCCACTGAGGTCGGCCAGCTCTGCATCCAAGCCCTCGCCGCCGCCCGCAGGCCCCAGCTCGACAGCCCGGCTTCCCTGCCCTACATCCTGGCCCTAGGGGGCACCAAGACCACCCCCGCCACCAGCAATGCCCCCGACAGCCTACAGCCGGGCGACTGGGGCGTGGATGTGGTCGAGACCCTGGAACCCGAGGGCTTCCTGGCAGGGATCCAGTGGGAGAGCCTCAGCGCCACCAAGGCTCCGGATGAGGTGTTTAAGCTGGAACTGCGGGTGGCGGCGGATGGGTGACACCGGATGAGTGATACCAGCGGATCAATGCCGGTGGGTCAATGCCGGTGGGTCAATGCCGGTGGGTCAATGCCAAGCGATTAATGCCAGGGAAAGGCGGCAGACATGGAAACAGCAGACATGGAAACGGCGGACACAATACTTCACAGACCTTAACAATACATCTACAAAACATCTCATTTCTTCGATTAACCAGGCTGGTCTAGGCGTTAGCTGAAAGATTGTGGAATGATTATGAGAGCGGTACCCTGGCCTTTTCATATCCCCAGGCAGTCCCCCCGAGTCAAGACACCCCTCATAAAACTCCCCGTAAACCCCATGAAGCCAGAGGCCACACTTAATCAGCTCAAGGCCTCCGCCGATGGCCAGTTGCCCGGCAGCTATGGGGTTTATTTTAAGAACACCTTGGTGGCCCTGTGCCATGCCCTGGAAGACCACATTTTGGAATGTGATCCCGCCGATGAGGCAGCCAAGCCTTTGGTGCTAGTTACCTTTCAGCAGGGCAAATGGTACCTCCAGGAGGCGGAGCGCTATTTTGCCATTTCCCAGCGATCGCGCCAGGTGGCGATCGCGGCGGTGCCCGACAGCGGCTTTGCCGAGCACCGCACCAGCCAGCTAGCGCAAGTCGATCTGGTCGATTTGGACCTGGACGACAGCCTGGTCCAGGAATGGAATTTGGTAATCCTCGCGCCGGGCTATGCGGCCATGGTCCTCTGCCACGAGCTCGACCCCGAAGACTATCGCGGCGACAGCCTGCCCGATGTGGACATCGAGCGCAAGTTTTACGGCCTCTGGACCTTCGATCGCAAATTGGTCTCCCAAGCTGCGGAGATCCTGATCGACCGCATGGAACCCTACAACCCCGCCCTGGCGACCCAGCTCCGCGCCCACCACCAAGCTGTATCCGTGGATTCCAACCAATCTCCCACGGATCTGAGCGGCGTGGTCTCCCGCATCGTCAACTATTTGCAAAGCAGCCAGCAGCAACTGGTCACCGTGGGCCGCCAAACGCGGGAGCTGTGGGAGCTCGAAGGCCAGGCCCAGCGCCTCAACCGCAACCTCACCGCCAATAAGCTCCAGGCCTTCCTACGCATGGCCCAGAAGACCGATGAGCGGGATCCCTTCAATCGCTACGCCTCCATTCGGGTTGCGGCCCTGGCGGAGACCCTGGGCCAGGTGCTGGATTTGCCCATGATCCAGCTCCGGCGTCTGCGCTTGGCCGGGCTGCTGTTTCGGGTGGGCCTCGCCGAGGCCCCCCGCGAAGTCTTCCTCCAAACCTCCGAGCAGTTGGAGTCTGCCAGCGAAATGTTTTGGCGCGATCGCTCCCTTCTGGGGGCCCAGCTCCTTTCCGCCATGCCCGAACTCAAGCCGATCAGCCACATCGTGCTGCACCAGCTTGAACATTGGGATGGCAGCGGCAAGCCCGATGGCCTCAAGCAAGAGAACATTCCCCTAGAGTCCCGTGTGCTGGGGCTGGTTGCCTATTTCCAGGAGCTGACTGAGCCCAGGGGCGATCGCCTGGCCCTCAGCCTGGGCGAAGCCCTGGAACAGTGTTGCAGCCAAGCCGGGAAGCGATTTGACCCCACTCTGGTAGAGTCCTTGGGGACAGTTGTGCGCCTGACCGAAGTGGGCCTAATGAAGCTGCCCGATCAGCCCAGTCGCCAGCCCGATGTGTGGCTGGAGGAAGCTGCCCCAGCGAAGGTTCAGTCTGAGGCGGTCTAGGGCGGTCTAGGGGCGGCCTAGGGGCAGGTTGCGACTCCCCAGGGCAGGGTTGGCCCCCGAAGCAGCATGACTTTGAGACCCCATGACTGGGGACATAATCCTCTGGAGCGACATCGAGCGATGAATCACGATCTGGCCGCAATTCGCCAAGGGCGCGGTGGGGACTTGGCCCATCTGGACCTCTCTGGAGCCAATTTGGAAGGGGCAAAACTGGCCGAGGCAGACCTCTCCCAAACGACGCTGAAGGGCGTGAACCTGACCGGGGCGGATCTGCGGGGGGCGAACCTGCGCGGTAGCCTGCGGGGGGCGGATTTGACTGGGGCGGATTTGCAGGGAGCCGATTGTCGCAATGCAGACCTGCGGGCCACCCTCTGGCGGGAAGCCAATGTCACCCAAATTAGCCTGGCTGGGGCCTTCTTGGCGGGCGCTTCCCTGGCCAAGCTGGATCTGAGCGAGGTGGATTTGCGAGGGGCAGATCTGCGGGGTGCGGATCTGTCCGGGTCAATTTTGGCCCATGGCGATCTCTCCAATGCCAATTTGTCGGGGGCAGACCTATCTGGAGCCAGCCTGGAAGAAGCCAACCTCTCCGGGGCGATTTTGCGGGGCGCTAATCTCTATGGTGCCAACCTGCTCTGCGCTCGGGTTGAAGGCGTGCAATGGGAGGGGGCGCAGCTGGAGCGCACCTGCTTGGAAGGCACGCCCCTGGCCCTGCTCCAGCAGGCTCTGCCCTAACAGGTCTGACCTGGCAAAAGCGATCGCTGTCGGACAGCTTCAGCCCTGCTCTGCGGCATAGAGGGCAGCCCCGAGCAGGCCCACCTGGGGATTGAGAATGATGTGGACCGGCATACGCTCCAACAGCGGCTGCATCCTGCCCTTGTCGAGGAAAGCCTGGAGGAAACCGCCGCTGCTGAGGCGCTCGACGTTTTTGGCAGCGATGCCTCCGGCCAGGTAAACGCCGCCGTAGGAGAGCAGCTTGAGGGCCAGGTTGCCCGCTTCAGCCCCGTAGGCTTCGCAAAATAGGGTCATGGTCCGATCGCACAAGTCATTGCGGCTGGCCCCCTGGGCGATCGCCCCACCGGGATCCGCCTGCTGATCGCGATAGGTCTCGGCCTGCTCCCAGTCGCGGATGATCTGGGCGACTTCCGGGTCTTCTGGCATCTGTTCGCGATCGCGCAAAACTGATAAAACGCCACGATACCCTGGCCCGAGACAATGCGCTCCACCGACACATGGCCGAGGCTGCGCGTCTCCTGGAGATATTCCAACAGACGAAACTCCAAGGCTGTGCGCGGTGCAAAATCCGAGTGGCCGCCCTCGGTGGCAAACACCCTGGGCCGTCCACCGGCTGTGGGAATGACAAAGCACTGACCCAGGCCCGTTCCGGCTCCAATCACCGCCACGGGAGCGAGGGGGTCTCCCGGCGGATTTTGGAGGCTGTGCAGCTCCGTGGGTTCCAGGCCCAGGATGCCGTAGCCCACCGCTGCAAAATCATTGATCAAAGCCACCCGCTCTAGGCCCAAGGCCTGCTTGAGCCGAGCTTCGGAGAGCTGCCAGCCCAGGTTGGTTAAATCTGATTGGCCATTGACCACGGGACCGGCGATCGCAAAACAGGCCCGCCGGGGAGCTGGTGGCTCCAGGTCGTCCCCCTGCTGGGCCGCCTCGGCCTCGGCCAGAAACGTCCTCACCAGGGGCACCAGATCATCGTATTTTCCACTGGGATATTCCGCTTCGTGGCGCACCGTCAGCCGGGCAGGCGTTTCACCCCCCGTTTCGAGCCAGCGCAGGATGGTTTTGGTGCCACCAATGTCTCCAGCAAGCAGTTGGGTCGTGGCAGGGGTCATGGCAGATTGGGGTAGATGGGTTTGGCGATGGCTGGAGTTTATTACCTAGGGGTCACCTCTAGGAGTTACTTTCTAGGAGCCACCCTCGGGCGTCAACCGTCCCAAACTCGTCTGGGGATAGTAATAGCCGAGGATTTGCAGATAGTTATAGCCTTGCTTGGCAAAATCCAAGGCTCCGAGCTGGCTCATGCCGCCCCCTTGGAAGGCTTCCATGACGATGTCATCGGAGGCAGCATAGAGGGATTCGACAATGCCACCGCCGTAGCTGATGAACTCTCCGGCGGTGGCCTGGACGGCCTGTTTCACCCGTTCATCCTCGGAGACCGTGCCTTTATAGACCTGGTAGGACTCCGTGTCGCCGATGTGGAAATGGGGCTTGGCCGGGCGGAAATAGTAGGTGAGGGCGTAGGAGCGGGCGGCGACGGATTGGGCCTTGAGGGCTTCGGCGGGCCAACTGGGGGAGACTTCGCTGCCAACGACGCTGTAGAGGTAGTTGAGCATGTCAATGTGGTTGACGGCGAGGACCGTACTGCCCTGGCAGATGAATTGGATTTGGCCGCGATAGCTGCGATCGCGCACATAGTTCAAGCCGCCACCATAGGGAGCCATCATCACCGTGGCAGGCAGCTTTTGGCCATTTAGCACCAGGCCCGCGCCATCGCAGCGCATGCCGTATTCTCCGGCGGCGAGCTGCATCAGGGGCTCCCCTGCCTGGGTCATGATTACGCTCTGGTTGGAGCCCCCCATGGAGAGAACGCTGTCGCCCTCGGCGATCGCCACCTGCATGATGATCATCTGATCCACCGCTGGATTGCCCTGGATCGGCGGGGCAGGCTGGGGGGGCGTGCTGGAGGCAGCCTGGTTGGCCTTGGCCTGGGCGAAGGCCGCAGCTTGGTTTCTGGCTCGCTCTTCGAGGATGGCCTTGGCATCGGCGGGGGGCGCTTTGGCCTGGGCAGCGGCCCGGTTCGCAGCGGCGATCTGTTCCGCCACCTTGGCCTTGGCTTCGGGCTGGAGGGCTGGGGCAGCGGCGGGCGGGCTAGCGGCGGAACTGGCGGCGGTGGAGCTGGCCTGCTTGGGGTCCGCAGCGCTGGGCACCGGGGGAAAGGAGGCTGGGTCAAGGGCGGGCGGATCGGCAATCAGCCCCGCTGGATTGGCGGCGGCTTCTCCAAAGGGAGACTCTGGGCCGAGGGGCACAGCCTCACGCCGGACAAAGCCAGGCAGGTCTGCGGTGACGCCTGCCGGGGACACTTCGGCGCTGCTGGGGCTAGAGAGATTGGGCTGGGCGATGACCCAACCGCCCAGGAGGCCCAGGGCCAGGGGGGAAATCCAGAGGCCGGGGTAGGCCTTGAACCAAGCTAGAACGAGTTCCTGGGCATTGAGGCTGAGGCTGGGTGAGGCCACCGCATTGGCCAGCTTGGCCTGGGAGGGGGG
>JAAUQQ010000299.1 GCA_012032745.1 Synechococcales cyanobacterium RM1_1_8 | reverse complement strand
CCCCAAGCCCCAGGCCCCCACCGCCAGCCACCGCCGAATATCCAGCCATACCTCACCCAACGGCAACCTAGACCCAGCAAGGGTCGTTGCCAAGTCTTCACCCCCGCTCGGCCAGAACAGCGCCGCGATCGCCAGCCCGCTGCAGTAGAGGCCCACCCGGCGCTGCTGGGCTGGGGACAGCTGCCCGGTTTCGAGCAGCAGCGCGATGGCATAATCCATCGCCGTGGCCAAGCCGATCAGCAGCAAGAAATGCGGCTGCCACTGGGCATAGAACCCATAGCTGGCGACTAAAAGAAAGGCCGTTCGCCAGCGATGGGGAAGGAGCCAGTGAAGGATAAAAACCGCTGCAAAAAAGATCGCAAACTCGTAGGAGTTAATCAGCACGCCTGACACTGGGTGGGTGGGAAAAACTAGCGCTTTGCATCAAGCTTTAGCTCCCCTGGGGAATTGGGGAGCAGGCTGCCGGGCGATCGCCCATGGCCGCTAGGGGCTGGGCGCTTGCGAGGGATCTGGCCAGAAATCCTGCGTTACCCGCAGATGGAGAAGCTAAACTGCAATAATCCTGGCTACAGTCAAAGGCCAATTCATCAGGATAAAGCAGGCATGAAGCGAGATTGCTGGGGCGCTGATGGGCTGGTACTTACAGGGTTGGTCGTGCTGTGCCCATGCCGATGATACATAACAGCTAGAACGCTGAGCATTGAGTACCATTTGATGGGTTGCAATGATGGAAATAGCGTATCAAATGATGCTTTCAAAGGGAGTTTGTTTCGCTTTTTTCATCGGCTGACTGCAAGCTTAAGCCATAAAAAACCAGGCTAAATTTAGCCTGGCGGAGTTAAGTGGAATCACAGTTTGAGTCGGTCTTTGGTTTGGCCCTCGCTAGGCTGGAATCGCCGAGGAGTTGTGGGTTGCCTCAGGCTGCGGAGGCGGGCTCGAACCGCAGTGAGACGCCATTCATGCAATAGCGCTTGCCCGTGGGCTTGGGGCCATCGTCGAATACATGGCCGAGGTGTCCGCCGCAGCGGCTGCAATGGACCTCCGTACGGACCATGAATAGGGTGCGATCGCTAGTCGTGCCGATCGCACCCTCAATCGCATCATAAAAACTGGGCCAGCCGGTGCGGCTGTTGAACTTGGTCTCAGAGGTAAACAGCTTCTGGTCGCAGCCTGCACAGTAGTAAGTGCCCGCTTCATAGGTTTTGTCCAGCGGGCTGCTAAAGGCCCGTTCGGTGCCATGCTTGCGCAGCACGCGGAAGGCCTCGGGGGAAAGTTCCGCCTGCCATTCGGCCTCTGTTTTTGTAATGGGGTACTGTTCTTGGGTTTCTGCCATGGTCCTTAGAAAATAGTGCCTTAGAGGAATCTGATTGGGAGCGCTGGGCTCAAGGCTCTGGCGGGCCTGGAGCTTGGTGCTGTCTCCAGCTCAGCCCTGGAAGCCGGAGTGTATTCACTCTAACAGGCTGGGCTGGGGGATGTGGGCGATCGCCGACGCACAAGTTAGAAACATTGCATCGGCACAACTAGAAGATTGGCTTATTGATCCCATTGAAAATAATAGCCCTGCTTATGGGTTGATCCCCTATCTATCTTTCAGGCTCTATTGATAGACTGTCTCCATGGAAGGATGGTTAAGTTTGTGGGGCGAGTCTATGATTGTAGTCACGTTTCCCAGACCCACCGTCGTTCTGCGTCCTGCGGTAAGTAGTCACTGCTCTGCGGGCGATCGCCTTCCCCCTTGGCATTGGCGCTAGTGTCAGGGGGAAGGCCTCTTTCCCTCGGGCTGACTACGAATTTATCCTGTCCTGTCTTGGACAACGGCTGACTGTTCACCCCTGGGCCCAGGGTAACGGCGGCTGGGCTAAGCCAGGGCAGTTTCCTGCCGATGCTCGACGCAGCTTTGTTGTTCGCCAATCGCCTGCTGAGCGCTACCCATGGCCCTGACCACGCCCATCTGTGCCGCTATGGTTTACCTGTGATGTTTGTACAACTTTTGATTGCAGCGATTTACCTCGTGGGCCGGTTTTTGTGGATTGCCAGCCCCCAGACCTAGCATTGATCTCGACATGGTTTCTGGCTAGCCTGGGAATGTTGGAATAACTGCCAGTACAATCCTGGGCGCGAAGCCTGGGGACTGTGTCTTATCCTTGCTTGTCCCCCTTGTTTGACTATAACGACCGTCACCACCACGACCGTAACGACAACCCCGCTGGGGGCACCCCAGCGCCAAACGCCGCTGCCTGGCACTGGGGCAAAGCCCTGCTGGGGATGGCTGCCGTTGCCTATACTGGCACCTGCATCTACCTCCACCTCAACCAGCGGCAGTTCCTCTACAGCCCGCGTCGGGAGCTGCGCCAGCAGCCCGACAGTCCTGACTTTGGCCTGCCCTTTGAGGCGCTGTCCATTCCTGTGGCGGAGGGCGAACAGCTCCATGGCTGGTGGATTCCAGCGCCTGGCCAGCCCTATGAGATTTTGGCCGGTGAGCCGGTCAATGTTGTAGATCGGCCCCAAACGGTGCTGTATTTTTATGGGCGATCGGGCAATAAAAGTTCTGACACGCCGCTTAACCGGGCCACGGCGCTGCACCAGCTAGGCTTTTCAGTGTTGCTGACGGACTATCGGGGCTTTGGAGCCAGCGATGGCGAGGAGCCTAGCGAGGCTCAGATGTATGAGGATAGTGAGATTGCCTGGCGCTATCTGACCGAGACGAGGACATTGAGCCCCAGGACATTGTGATCTATGGCGAATCCATGGGTGGGGCCGTGGCGATTGACTTGGCCCGCCGCCACCCCGAAGCCCAGGCGTTGATTGTCCAAAGTACGTTTACATCGATGACGGCGGCGGTGCGGCAGAATCCGCTGTTCAAGCTGCTACCCCTGGAGCTGATTTTGACCGATAAGTTTGATTCCCTTTCCAAGGTGCCCCAGTTGCAGCTGCCCGTGTTGTTTATCCATGGCACGGATGATGTGATTGTTTCATCGCTGATGGCTGAGCAACTCTATGCCGCTGTCCCGGAACCGAAGCAGTTGCATTTGGTGCCGGGGGCGGGGCATTTTGGTTTGTATAAGCCGGGGAAGGATTCCTATTTGCGGGCGATCGCCGAGTTTTTACAGGGCGATCGCCGCGCCACCCCAACCCAACCCAGAGCCGTCGAACTCACTCAGCCTTAGGCAACTGAGCATGGCTGCCATCGCAGAATGGCGCATTGCCGAGTGTTACTAAGCTGCCATATCAAATAGCAGTAGTTCTCCATCGTCAGACTGACCTGTTAAGCTCAGCGATTCTGCATCGGTGATGGCGGCACCATCGCCCGCCGTCAAGGTTTGACCACTGAGGGTTTGACCATTGAGGCTGATGCTGCCCCGCGCCACCTGGAGCCAGAGGGCGCGACCTGGGGAGGGACGGTAGTCCAGGCTTGCGCCGCCCGACAGCTTGGCCGCGTAGAGGTTGACATCCTGGTGGATGGTAATCGAGCCATCGCGACCCTCGCGGGAACCGATTAAGCACAGTTGATTCTGCATCTCTTCCGGTGCAAAGGACTTCTGCTCATAGCCCGGCTCAATGCCATTGGCCTCCGGCAAAATCCAGATTTGCAGAAAGTGAACCGGTGCATCGCTCGAAGCGTTGTACTCGCTGTGGCGAATGCCCTTGCCCGCGCTCATGCGCTGGGCATCGCCGGGACGAATGATAGACCCTGTGCCGATGCTGTCCTTGTGCTCCAGGGCTCCATCGAGGACATAGGTGATGATTTCCATGTCGCGGTGGCCGTGGGTGGGAAAGCCCCCGCCTGGTGCCACTTTATCTTCATTGATCACCCGCAGGCTGGCAAAGCCCATGCGGGCTGGATCGTAGTAGTTTCCGAAGGAGAAGCTGTGGCTGCTGTCGAGCCAGCCGAAGTTGGCGGTGCCACGGTCTTGGGCGGAACGGAGAGTAATCATGGGGTGACCTCCCGGTGGAACTGGTTACAGTATGGATTGGATCTTTTGAGAAGACAATTGGGCAAATGAAATACAGATTGTCTTGGATTCTGGGACAATGGGTGATGGGGAGGTAGGGGGATGATGGGGAGTCGAGAGGGGGGAACTGGGCGTGGATAAATTTGCGGGATTGCGGGCGTTTGTGCAGGTGGTGGAGGCGGGGGGCTTTGCGGCGGCGGCGCGGCAGATGGGGCTGTCTCGCTCTACGGTGAATCGTTTGGTGATTGAGTTGGAGGATGCGTTGGGGGTGCAACTGTTGCAGCGCAGCACGCGCCGAGTCAGTCCCACGGTGATGGGTGGGGCGTTTTGCGATCGCGCCCGCGCTATCCTCGCCGACCTAGCCGAAGCAGAGCAGGCCGTCGCCCAGCTCCAGGCGGAACCCAAGGGAACGCTGCGTCTCAATGCACCGATGAGCTTTGGCACGATGGCGCTGGCTCCAGCGATCGCCCAGTTTGCCGCCCAATATCCCGATCTGCAAATCCAGCTCACCCTGGAAGACCGCCAGATCGATCCCATCGCCGAGGGCTACGATCTGACGCTGCGCATTGGTGAGCCGCCCAGTGCCGCCAGCCTGGTGGTTCAGCAACTGGCCCAGATGCCGATGCTGCTCTGCGCCTCGCCCAGCTACCTGATCCAGCGAGGCGAACCTCGGGTGCCTGCCGATCTAAAAGCCCATGCCTGTCTCCATTATGGCCACTTTGCCAATCAGTCAGAATGGCTACTGCAAGGCCCCAATTCTCCCCACCGGCTCCAGGTGCAGGGGCGATTTTGTGCCAACAACGGTGAGGTTTTGCGGGATGGGGCGATCGCCGGTCTCGGTATTGTGATGCTGCCGGAGTTTATTGTTTCAGCGGCGATCGCCAGCTCCCAGCTTCAGCCGGTGCTGCGGGACTATCCCCCCGCCCCCCTGATGCTCTGCGCCATTTATCCCGCCAATCGCCACCTGTCGGTCAAGGTCCAGCGGCTGATGCAGGTATTGGGCGATCGGTTTGGGGGCGATCGCTAGGGCCATCATTCAGGAGGAAATGTCCAAAAAAGGAATCGCCCAACTGTCCTACTGCCGAAAACGCGCCTTAGCTTCCTCAAAAGCCGATCGCATCACCCCTTGAATTCGCTCTGGGTCCGGTGTCTTCCCTCCCATCAAATCGCCAAAATAAACACAGGCGCTCTCCCCCAAAGCCCAGGTATAGGCCGCTGCCCAAGAGGCTGCCACAACCGAGCCGAACACCGGAATAAACTTGACCAGCTCCCGCCCGATCGCTTGAGCAACAAACCCACCGGCAATGCTGCTCACCACGCCCCCGGCCTGGGATGGGCTCAGCGTTTGGCCATAGAGCTTGCCCAAAAGCCCTACCATGGAAGCTTGCAGAGCCGTTAACACCGGCATTGTAGCGAAGGGCAGGGGCACGGCGGCCAGGGTGGCGGCCATGATCGAGAAGGCGGAAATGTAGCGACGGCCCACGTTGCGGTAGAGACTGCCCAGTTGATCGCTGACGATCGTTTGTTCGCTTAGCAACTGTTCTAGGGCGCGGGCTTCCGCTGCGGGTAGGAGGTCGGCGAGGCGATCGCGCAGCGGCTCCAACCCATACAAAGCTGGGCTATAGCCATCTTCTTCCAGGGTAAAATCCAGCAGCACCGCCTGGTCATAGAGCCCGGCGAAGTCGGTTTGAATGGCGGCATAGGCGCGACTCACCGCCTCCAAGTCAGGCGGATAGGCCGGGTGATCATCCTGGGGGCTGGGGTACAGCTCGTGTAGACAGGTGACCGCCAGCAGCACCGGAATTTGGGGATAGGTTTGGCGCAGGGATTGGGCGATCGCCCGCAGGCTGTCCGTGGCAAAGTCCGTGATCTTCACCGTCAAGATCAAAATCCTCGCTCCCTGGCCTTCCTGCTTCAGCTCGCGGGTCAGCTCCCCCAGAATCTCCGCCGTGGCCTGACTGGCATCGCCCAAACCCACCGTATCCGTAAAAATCAGCAGGGGCAGCTCCTCCGCTGGATAGGCATAGCGCTCGGTGTGCTGGGTGTGGGGTCGATAGCCCTGGCCGATGATGTCTGCCGAAACACCGGTCAGGCCCCGGACAATGGAGCTTTTGCCCGCCTGGGGCTTGCCGATCAGCAGCGCTTCGGTGGTGGGCAGCTCGGCCCGGACGCTGGCGAGGATCTCGGCCAGGCGGTCTTCGCTGACATTAAAGGTTTCGTTAAACCAGCCGCTGGCCTTGTCTCCTGCGGTTTGGGCAGCGGCTCCTGCTTTTTGGGCAGCGGCTTGGGCCTCCGTCAGCGGCAGGTGCTGCCGGAGCCTGCGGAGGGGCGGGGCCAGATGGCGGCTCGTCTGGCTCCAGAGGGTTTGCACGACTCGCCAAGCTGCTCTGGGTTTGCCTGGG
>JAAUQQ010000298.1 GCA_012032745.1 Synechococcales cyanobacterium RM1_1_8 | reverse complement strand
CCTGGGCAGCGGTTTCACGAGCGCTGCGGCGGCGGCTCTCCACATCGCTGGCGGCGATCGCCCCCTGCTCATAAAGCTGTTGATAGCGCCGCAGTTCCCCCTCAGCAAACTCCTGCCCCGCCCGTGCCTGACCCGCCTGGGCCTCCCCCTGAGAAACCTGGGCTCTGGCCTGGGCAACGCCCGAGATTGCCTGAGCAACTGCCGCTGAGGCAACGCCGCGCTGGCGCTGGGCTTCGTGGAGGGCAGCTTCGGCCTGGGTGACATCGGCTTGGAGATCGCGATCGTCAATCTGGGCGAGTAATTCCCCCTTGCGGACGCGATCGCCCTCCCGCAAACTCCGCCCCTCCCGCTCCGCCACAAAGGTGACATCCCCATCCAGATCAAAGGACAAATGTTTGAACCGCACGGCCTGCACCGTCCCTTCACTGGAAGCCCAAGCCTGAATCGCCCCCCGCTGGGCGCTCACCGTTCGCACCGTTAGCGCCATGGCCTCGACGACTTCTGGCGCAACGGCATTCTTGTCGCGAAGGCGCACATAGGACAGACCGGCTACAGCCAGCACAATTCCCAGAACAGGCAAAACCCAGACCCAGCGCTTGAGTCCCAAGCCGGAGCCTCGACCTTGGGTTTCTTGCTCCAGCGCCGCCCCAGCGAACTCGCCTAAATCTGGTGAATCTGAAATCCCTGGGACAGCATCGCCAGGCGCAGCCGCGATCGCTGAGCTGTTGTCGGTTGCCGCGTTTGAGAACAGGGGTAAATCAACATCAGAACCAAACAGATTAGCCCCCCCAGCCAAAGTGGGCTCTGAGTTGGGTTTAAATCGATAAAACGCGAGGGGTTGAGCAGTCATGGAAAATTCTGGGGAAAGGACGCAACAGTCAGTGAGCCTCCACAAATGGGGGCTCGGCTAAACAGAAAATCTTTGAGGCTAGTACAGCAGGGCGGAAGTTCTTAGCCCATCGTGATCACGCCCATGTTCACTAGGCTCACTAGCACCATGGGCAATCCCCCGCTCCAAAATCCGAACCACATCGTCATAAATTTGGTTAATGGCCGACATATCAAAGGACTCAGGCATCTCCTGGGCCAAATCTTCAGTCTTGAGCGCGAGCTGTTGCGGGATGAACTGCCTCAGCTCATTCCCCAGCGCCTGCACCGCAAACATCGCAAACTCCAGCTTCAGATCCGGTGAAATATCACCTTGGTCAATCCCCCGCTGCACCAGCTCACGCAAATATCCCGAGGTCGCCACCTGGGTTCTTTGCATCACTTCCGCTCGGAACGGCACATCCCCATAGACCGCTCGGTTAATGATTTGGGTCAGGGCCGGATTCGCCAGGTCAAACTGCGTGCTGACATCAAACAGCCAGCGCAGTTGCAAAAAAAGCCCGCTTCCGGCTGGGACGATTCAGCTTCTTTGAAAAATGCCAACTTTTGCTGGGCCGCCAAGTCCACCAGGTAGAGGTACAGATCCTTTTTATCTTCGAAATACTGATACAAACTGCCCTTGGCAATCTTGGCCTGCTTCACCAGCATGGTGATCGAGGCGCTGTCGTAGTCATGGCTGGCGAACTCGGCGATCGCCAATTCGACAATCCGCTGTCGCTTGGGGTCAGGCAAGTTGAAAAAGGTTGGACTTGGCATCGCGATCGGAATCCTGTTAAGGGTCTCCCCTGCATTATACATGACCGAACAGTCACATGACCAGAAAGTCATCCCGGCCCGTGACTGAGTGGAGGCTCTGGACAAACTGCAAGTCAGCTTCTGTCCTGCCTGGACACTCACACCTGCACTGCCTCAGCCCATTGATGCCGCAAAAAGCTCGTTAACTGAAATTATTTTTTATACAATAACTTTCCTGCGTGCTTACACTTAAGCAACACCTGGAGAACCACGGAGATCGTTGTTTAAAAAGTTGAGTGTCAGCACTGATCTTATTTTCAGGGTTTATGCGTTTTGAGAGGGCTCCACCCCAGTCTCGCCCCGTATTTATACGCAACTGTCCTATTCCCAGAACCATCCCATATATTTACTTAAGATTTTTGAGTCTCTTTTGGAACAGTCAATAGCCAGTCCTAGAGAATACGGAAGAGTTCAGGCCCATGGCATCGGTCCATGGTCAAAACTGGGGCAAAACTGAGTCAAAATCTGCGATCTGACTGCGAGCAGCGCTCAAATCATAAGTAAATATACTTAAAGTTTTTGGCTATTTTTCTACGGGAACTTTCTGTTCTCCTTAATGCCACTGTTCAACTACAACTGAGTTCAGCAGCGGATTCAGTAATCCTACACTCCGTAATTTCCGAAAGCTCTCAAGTTTTTAACGAGGCCTGAGCGTCTGGGGCACGGCCCCAACCCAACTCTGCTTCGGATTTTGCGGGGCGCGCTGTGGCCTGGCTCTTCGCTGGGCTGAAAAGTTGTGCTGACAATTTCAGCTTTGCCTTACCGCAGCGGCGATCGCCCGCTGCCCAATTTTCATCAATTTCCCCCAGCTTCTAAGGATTTTCCCCATGTCTAATACCGTTCCCCCATCCCTGGCCCCATCCCCTGACGCAACTGGCCCAGGGCAGGCCCTCAACCGCGATCTGCGACCCAACTTGTTGGCGAATTATCGCCAGATTGAAGCCCAGGCAGCCCAACATCCCGACAAAACGGCGGTGTGGTTTCAGGATCAACAGCTCACCTATGGCCAGCTCAATGGTCAGGCCAACCAATTGGCGAGGTATTTGGTCGAACAGGGGGCCGGGACCGATGTTCTGATTGGGGTCTGTGTGGAGCGCTCCCTGGAGATGGTGGTGACGCTACTGGCAATTTTGAAGGCGGGAAGTGCCTATTTGCCCCTGGATTTGAGCTACCCCAGCGATCGCATCCAATACATCCTCGACGATGCCCAAGCTCCCCTGCTGATCACCCACAGTGCAGCACCCTCATCCGCTGAGCTGCCCCAGAGCCAGGCGAAGGCAATCGATTTGGCCAGCCTCGACCTCAGCAACTATTGCGCCAGCAACCTGAGCGCCAGCCCCCGCAGCAGCGACCTCGCCTATGTGATCTACACTTCAGGCTCCACGGGCAAACCCAAAGGCGTCCAGATTACCCACCGCAACCTCAGCAATCTGATCCAATCCATGGCCCAGGAGCCGGGCATGGGGGCCGAGGATCTCAGCCTTGCAGTTACAACCATCTGTTTTGACATCGCCATGTTGGAGCTGTTTTTGCCCCTGAGCGTGGGGGCGACCCTGGTGTTATTGTCGCGGGAGGTCGCGGTGGATGGCGATCGCCTGCGCCAGGCCCTAGAAAATCAGCCGATCACCTGGGCCCAGGCCACGCCTTCGACCTGGCGGATGCTGCTGGCCGCAGGTTGGCAGGGCAACCGAAATCAAGGCCAAAATCAAGGCCAAAATCAATCCCGTCCGCTCAAGCTGCTCAGCGGCGGCGAAGCCACCACCCGCGACTTGGCGGAGCAACTCCTGGAGCGCTGCACCGAGCTGTGGAATGTCTATGGCCCAACCGAAACCACGATTTGGTCCATGGTCCACCGGGTTTTGCCGAGCCAGGGGCCAGAGAGCCAGCCCGTGCCCCTGGGTCACGCCATTGCCCACACCCAGGTGTATGTGATGGAGCACCTGGCCAATGGCGAACTCTATCCAGCGGCCCCTGGCCAGCCGGGGGAGCTTTGCATCGGCGGCTGGGGCGTGGCCCGAGGCTACCTCAATCGGCCAGCGCTGAACCGGGAAAAGTTTGTGGCGGATTTGGCCAATCGGGAGCTGGGGGCGCGTCTGTATCGCACGGGAGACTTGGCCCAGGCGCTGCCCAATGGGGAGCTTCAGTTTTTGGGTCGCATCGATCATCAAGTTAAAATTCGCGGTCACCGCATCGAGCTAGGGGAGGTGGAAGCTGCGTTGCTGAGGCATCCCCAGGTACACCATGCCGCCGTGATTGCCGCTGCCGATGCCGCTGGCAGTCAGCAGTTGGTCAGCTACCTGGTGGCAGCTACTGGAGCCAGTGCTAGCAGCAACTCTAGTCACGGCTCTAGTCACGGCTCTGGTCATGGCTCTAGTCACGGCTCTGGTCATGGCTCTGGCACCGACCCCAGCACCAGCGATCGCACCAGCGACCGTTCTGGGGAGCGGGTCGAGCAGTGGAAATCCCTCTGGGATGAGGCCTACCGCCAGACCGGGGCCAAGACCGATCCCACCTTCGACTTCAGCGGCTACGGCGATAGCTACACCGGCAAGCTGCTGTCCGAGGCGGTGGTACAGGAATGGACCGAACAGACCGTAGGGCGAATTTTGGCCCTGGAGCCCCGCCGGGTGTTGGAAGTGGGCTGTGGTAAGGGGCTGCTGCTGTTTCGGGTTGCGCCTCGCTGCGATCGCTACATCGGTGTGGACATGACCCCGGCGGCGATCGCCCACCTCAGCGAACATCTGGGCCAAGATCCCGAGCGCTGGTCCCAGGTCAGCCTGGCCCAGGCCGCTGCCCATGAGCTGGCGGATCTACCATTGTTGGCTGGACAACGTTTTGACACGATCGTGATCAACTCCGTCGTGCAATATTTCCCCGATGTGGACTACCTGGTGCAGGTATTCCAAACCCTGGTGGATCTGCTGGCACCGGGCGGCAAAATCTTTGTGGGGGATCTGCGCCATCGGGCGCTGCTGGAGACCTTCCATACCAGTGTTCAGCTACACCGATTGCAGGCACAACTGGCCGGCGCTGGTTCAGAGGCAGCAGGTTCAGAGACAGGTCCAGATACGGGATTAGGGACAGGCGATCGCCTCAACGCTGGCCGCATCTACCAGCGCATTCGCCAGCGCAGCCAGCAGGATTCAGAACTGCTCTTCTGCCCAGAATTCCTGGCCCAGCTCCAGCGACGCTGCCCGCGCATTACCCAGGTTGTGACCCAGCTCAAGCGGGGCCGCCACCGCAGCGAACTCACTGACTTTCGCTATGATGCCGTCCTGTATGGGGATGGGGATAGGGATCCAACAGCAGCTCCAGATGACTCGCGAGACCAGCAGCTAGCTCCGCTGGATCCAGCGGAGCTAGCTGCAACCATCGCACCGACCCCTATCCTGACTTGGTCAGAGCATCCCCTGGACTTGGAGAGCATTCAGGCCCACCTGGCCCAGAGCCAGCCCCAGGCCTGGTGTATCCGCAACATCCCTAACCAGCGAATTGCCCACAGCCAGCAGCAGCTCGACTGGCTGCGCGCCCAGCCCGCTGGCCGTTGCGTTAGCCCCTCAACCTTGCTGGGGCAGACCGTCCTGGGGCAGTCGGCCCTGGCCTTGGATCCAGAAGACCTCTGGCAACTGACCGCAACCCTGCCCTATCGGGTGCAGCTCCGCTGGAGCCCGGCCCAGTCTGGTGCAGCAGCAACTTTTGACGCCCTGTTCCAGCGGCTGCCCGCTGATCATGCCGCTGATCATGCCGCTGGGTTTGCCGCCGGGCTTGCCGCTGAGCCCCATCAGTCTGGGGATCGGGCCAAGCCAGACTGGGCCAATTCCGGCTGGGCCGATCCAGGCTGGCTAGCCCATTGGCCACAGCACTGGCAGCAAGCTTGGCAAGATGCGCTTGGGACTGAGGATTGCGCTGCCCATGTCCATCCGGCCCAGGGCGATCGCGCCCTCCCAGCCCAGGATCTACCAGCCCATCACAGCCAATCCAACAGCAGCCAATCTAGCAACAGCCAATCTAGCAACAGCCAATCTAGCAACAGCCAAGCTAGCAGCAGCCAACCAAACACCGGCCCCCTAGACCCCAACCAACTGCGACAGTTTCTCCAGCAACAGCTCCCCGCCTACATGGTCCCCTCCCAGTTCCACTGGCTGGCGCAACTGCCCCTCACCCCCAACGGCAAGGTGGACCGCAATACCCTAGCAACCTTGGAGCTGTCCGCCATGACGGTAGACCCAGACTACGTTGCCCCCACAACGGAAACCGAGCAGCGGCTCGCCCAGCTCTGGGAAGACCTGCTGAAGCTTCGCCCCATCGGACGCCAGGCCCAGTTCTTTGAACTCGGCGGCCATTCCCTGCTGGCGACCCAGTTGCTGAGCCAAGTCCGCCAGACCTTCGCAGTCGATCTGGGCCTCATCGATCTGTTCCAAAGCCCCAGCCTAGAGCAGCTCGCCCACTGCATCGACCAACAGCGCCAGGGCGAGGCTGCCCCCACCCTGGCCCCCACCCTGGCCGCAGATCGCGAATCCAAGCTGGAATCCGAGCTGGAATCTGAGCTGCGGGCCGACCTCATCCTGATGCCTCGATTCATCCAGCCCAGGAGATTGCGCCTCCGGCCCGGACGTGCGCCAGATTTTGCTCACCGGGGCCACGGGCTTTGTGGGGGGCTTTTGCTCCAGGAGCTGCTGAGCCAGA
>JAAUQQ010000297.1 GCA_012032745.1 Synechococcales cyanobacterium RM1_1_8 | reverse complement strand
GTGATCAACGCCAACGGTCAGCCAGGCCCCTCACCCAGCAGCCCTGCCAGCCCCGGCCCCGCAGGATTTGGCCCTGCCAGCTCTGGCCCTGCCAGCTCTGGACCCGTAAGCTTTGACCCCGGCAATCTCAGCCCTGGGCGCATGGCATTGAGCTGAACGTGGATCCGGCCCTGGATTACGGCAGCACCTCCTACAAACAGGCCTATGGTCGCTTGACCGGTGCTGTGATCGAGGGCGAGCAGGAAGCCTATGGCAACTACCTCAAGCTCGCAAAATTAATGCCCCAGCACCAAGCCGAGTTCTTGGATGCCGCCCGCATTGAACGCCGACACCAGCGCAGTTTCCAGTCCTGTAGCAGAAACCTGGGCGTCAACGCCGATCGCAGCTGGGCCAAGGAAGTGTTTGCCGAACTCCGCGATCGCTTCTCCACCGCCGCCGCCGCCGGGAATTTGGTCCCCTGCCTGTTGATCCAGGCTTTGGTGGTGGAATGTTTGGCGATCGCCACCTACAACGCCTACATCCCCGTGGCCGATGACTTCTCCCGCAAGGTCGCTGAAACCGTCATCCAGGATGAATATCAACATCTAAACTTCGGCCAAAGCTGGTTTAAACAAAACTTCGAGAGCCTGCGCGCCGAAATCCAAGCCGCCAACCAGACCATCCTGCCCATCGCCCACCGGATCCTGGCCCGCATTAGCTACGACGCCGCCCACATGGGCATGGACCTCCAATCCCTAGAAGAAGAATTTACGATTCGATACGGCGAAGCCCTAGAGGAAATTGGCTTTAGCTTCGATGAGGTCTACCGCATGGCGGCGAGCCGGAGTTTGGCGGCCTAGGAAGCAGGGCCATGGCCTGTATCGGAGCTGTAATCCAGGCTTGGTGGGCGCTAGGGCGAACCAGTAGGAGCTGTCCAACCTAAGACAGTATGATTAGATCTCGATCTTCAAAGATTATTAACAATTCAGAGAAGTCGCTGAATCTATAGATGTCCTACACCTTTCCAAGTTTTGTAGCGTTATTGCGCCAGTCTGCGCAGGAGCTGTCAGACAAAACGGCTTTTACCTTCCTTCAGGATGGAGAGACCGTCAGCGGAACGCTCTCCTATGCTGAGTTGGACCAGCGGGCGAGGGCGATCGCGGCAGCACTACAAAACGCAGGAGCCACGGGCCAGCGGGCGCTGCTGCTCTATCCGCCCGGTCTCGACTTCATCGCTGCCTTCTTTGGCTGCCTCTACGCCGGAACCATTGCCGTTCCCGCCTATCCCCCTCGGGCCAACCGCTCCCTGGAGCGGCTCCAGGCCATCATCACCGATGCGGAAGCCCAGTTTGCCCTGACCACCACAGAGCTGCAAACCAAGCTCCAGGGCCAGCTCACCCAGGCTGATACAACTGCGATTTCCTGTCTCGCCACGGACGACCAGGCCCTGGGCGACTGGGCGCGTTCCCTGGGCCTAGATCACGCAGATTCCCCAGGCAAGCCAGGCCCAGGCAAGCCAGGCCCAGGCAAGCCAGGCCACTTAGGCCGCAGCATTGCCCGCCTCGCCGCCGCCTGGCAGCCCATTTCGCCCCAGGCCGATCAGCTCGCCTTTTTGCAATACACCAGCGGCTCCACGGGCTCCCCCAAGGGCGTGATGGTCAGCCACGGCAACCTGATCCACAACTCCGAGCTGATCAACGAAGGCTTCCGCCACCACGACAACGGCCTCTCCTGGCTGCCGCCCTACCACGACATGGGCTTGATTGGCGGCATTTTGCAGCCGCTCTATGTGGGCAGTTCCATGGTGCTGATGCCGCCCGTGAGCTTTTTGCAGCGGCCCATTCGCTGGCTCCAGGCGATTTCCCGCTATGGCGTGATCACCAGCGGCGGCCCCAATTTTGCCTACGAGCTTTGCGCCAGCCAGGTCACCCCCGAGCAAAAAGCCAGTCTGGACCTCAGCAGTTGGGAGGTGGCCTTCACCGGTGCGGAGCCAGTGCGGGCCCAGACTCTGGACCTGTTTGCTGAAACCTTTGGAGAATGTGGCTTTCGCCGTGAAGCCTTCTACCCCTGCTACGGCATGGCCGAGACCACGCTGATGGTCACGGGGGGGCAGCGCAGTGCGGCTCCCATCCTGACGACGGTGGATGGCCCAGCGCTGGAACAGCGCCGGGCGATCCGCCCCCAAAACGCCGCTGGCGTCAACTTGGTGGCCTCGGGTCGGCCCCTGGCTGGGCAGTCGATGGTGATTGTCGATCCTGAGCAGCGGGTGGCCCTGGCCGAAGGCCAGGTGGGGGAGATTTGGGTGGCGGGGCCGAGCGTGGCCCAGGGCTATTGGCGGCGCGAGGCCCTGACGAGGGAGGCCTTCCAGGCTAAAGTTGTATCGGCAGCACCGTCCACAGCTACCTCGCAAAAGTTCCTGCGCACGGGCGATTTGGGCTTTGTCCAGGGCCAGGAACTCTTCGTGACCGGACGGCTGAAGGATCTGATTATCATTCGGGGGCGCAACCACTACCCCCAGGACATCGAAGAGACCGTCGCCCAGAGCCATCCCGACCTACAGGTGGCGGCGGGGGCTGCTTTCTCGGTGGAGATTGACCATGAAGAGCGGCTGGTCATCGTCCAGGAAGTTCGCCGTAGCGCCCTGCGGACATTGGAGGGCGATCGCGTCATCCAAGCCATTCGCCAGGCCGTGGTCCAGCGCCATGGCCTCCAGCCCTACGCCATTCTGCTGCTGCGGACCAACAGCATTCCCAAAACCTCCAGCGGCAAAATTCAGCGCTATGCCTGTCGCCAAGGCTTTGGGGCTGGGGAGCTGCGGGTGGTCGCCCAGTGGTGTTCTGCCGACTCCGTTGCCGTAGCATTCGCTGCTGGAGCAACTGCTGACGTAGCACCCGCTCTGAATGATGCTCCAGCAACTTCTGCTTCAACAACTTCTGCCCCAGCAACTTCTGCCCCGTCACCGCTAAATCAAGCTGAGCAGGCCACCACCCGCCTGCGCCAGGCTGAAATTGCCGCCTGGCTGGCCCGGCGCTTGGGCGATTTGATGGGCGTTTTGCCCCAATCCCTGGATCACCAGGAGCCCATGGCCAGCTTTGGCCTCGACTCCTTGGGTGTGGTACGCCTCTCGGCGGAGCTGGAGGATCTGCTGGGGCTAAAGCTTTCGCCGACGCTGGTCTATGACTATCCCACCATCGATAGCCTATCGAGCTACTTGGCCCACCAACTGGTTCCAGGGGCAGCCGATTCCGAGGAATTTGGCCAGGCGGCCCCGCCGCCAGCGCTGGAGCATGAAGCGATCGCCGTCATTGGCTTGGGCTGTCGATTCCCCGGTGCCAACAGTCCGGAGGAGTTCTGGAATCTGCTGATTCAAGGCAAAGATGCCATCCAGCCGAACCAGCGCTGGGAGGCTGGCCCAGGGGATGGCCCAGGGGATAGCCCGACGGATGGCCCCACCGAATGGGGCGGCTTTCTCGATGCTGTGGATCAGTTCGATCCCCATTTTTTTGGTCTCTCTCCCCGCGAAGCCCAGCGCATGGATCCCCAGCAGCGCTTGCTGCTGGAAGTCACCTGGGAAGCCCTGGAGCAGGCAGGCATTCCGGCCCCCCAGCTCGGAGGCAGCGCCACGGGCGTCTTTGTCGGCCTCAGCAGCAGCGACTATGCCCGAGCTCCGAGGCCGCCCAAGGGCTGGCGGTGGATGCCTATTCTGGCACGGGCAATGCCCATAGCGTTGCTGCCAACCGGCTGTCCTACGTTTTGGATCTGCAAGGGCCTTCCTTGGCGGTGGACACCGCCTGCTCATCGTCGCTGGTGGCGGTGCATCTGGCCAGCCAGAGCCTGAATCGCGGCGAATGTGACTTGGCGATCGCGGGCGGCGTCAACCTCACCCTCTCCCCGGACCTGACCCAGGTGTTTCGCCAGGCGGGCATGATGGCCGAGGACGGTCGCTGTAAAACCTTTGATGCCAGAGCCGATGGCTATGTGCGAGGGGAGGGCTGCGGCATTCTGTTGCTGAAGCGACTGAGTCTGGCCCAGCGGGATGGCGATCGCATCCTCGCCGTTCTCCGGGGCTCTGCCATCAACCAAGATGGGCGCAGCAACGGCCTCACCGCCCCCAATGGCCGCGCCCAGCAGGCCGTCATTCACCAAGCCCTGGCCCAATCAGGTGCTGAGGCAACCGATCTGGGTTATGTCGAAGCCCACGGCACGGGCACTTCCCTGGGGGATCCGATTGAGCTGAATGCACTGCGATCGCTGTTTGCAGCCTCTGCGGCCTCTGGCTCTAGTAGCGCTGGCTCGGTCAAGACCAATACCCAGGGCGCTCAGCCTTGCTGGATCGGCTCGGTCAAAACCAACATTGGCCATCTAGAGGGCCGCCGCCGGGGTCGCTGGTTTAATCAAAACTATCTTGTGTCTGCAACAGGAGGCTATCCCCCCGCACCTCCATTTGCAGTCGCTCAACCCCCACATCCACCTGGGCGAGCAGCTCAAAATTCCCACCCAGGCCCAGCCCTGGCCCAGGGGAGCGCAGCCTCGCCTCGCCGGGGTGAGTTCCTTCGGCTTTGGCGGCACCAATGCCCATGTGATTGTGGCGGAAGCGCCGGTTGTTGCTAGGACAACCATGCAGGATTCTTCAGGAGAAGGGCAATTTCTGGCTCGGCGATCGCACCACCTGCTGCTGCTCTCGGCTAAGACCGCCCCCGCCCTGGTTGACCTGGCCCAGCGCTACCGGGATTGGCTGGTTGCCCATCCTGGGGTTGACCTCGGCGACCTGTGCTTTAGCGCCAACCTTGGCCGGACAGCCTTTGAATATCGCTGGAGCGCGATCGCCCAATCCCCCGCCCATCTCCAAGCCCAGCTCGAAGCCGCGATCCAAGACCCGGCGGAGCTGCGGCAGACCCCAGCCGCCCAGCGCCACCCGGCGGTGACCTTTTTGTTCACCGGCCAGGGCTCCCAGGCTCCGGGCATGGGCCAGCAGCTCTACGCCCAGGAGCCGGTTTTCCGAGCCGCCCTGGACAGCTGTGCCGCAATTCTCAAACCCCAATTGCAGCAGGATTTGATCGAGCTGCTCTATGGCAGCGCCAGCGCTGAACTCAACCAAACCCTCTACACCCAGCCCGCCCTGTTCGCGCTTGAATATGCCCTGGCCCAGCTTTGGCGATCCTGGGGCGTGGAGCCTGCGGTGGTTCTGGGCCACAGCGTCGGAGAATATGTGGCGGCCTGTGTGGCGGGCGTGTTCAGCCTGGAGGATGGCCTCAAGCTGATTGCTGCGCGGGCTAAGCTGATGCAATCCCTGCCCGAGGGCGGCGGCATGGTGGTGGTTTTTGCCGCGCTAGATCGCTTTGAGCAGCACTTGCAGGCCCTGGGGGGGGAGGTGGCGATCGCGCCTACAATGCCCCAGAATTGATGGTGCTATCCGGCTCCGCCGTGGCCCTTGACCAGTTGAAGCTACAACTCAAAAATGATGGTATTCGCTGTCGTTCCCTGCGTGTTTCCCATGCCTTCCACTCCGCCCTGATGGAGCCGATCTTGGCCGACTTTGAGCAGGTCGCCCGCAGCATCACCTATCAACTGCCCCGAATCCCGCTGATTTCTAACCTGACTGGCCAGTTGGCCGATGGGGCGATCGCCACGGCCCAATACTGGGTGCGCCATATCCGCCAGCCGGTGATGTTTGCGGCCAGTATGGACTGCCTCCGGGACCAAGAGGCTCGAATTTTCCTCGAAATCGGCCCGCGCCCGACGTTACTTGCCATGGGGCGGCAGTGCTTCCAGGCCCAGGCGGCCCAGTCCCCAGCTTCCCAGGCCCCAGCTTCCCAGGCCCCAGCTTCCCAGGCTCTAGCAGCGGAACCCACCTGGCTTGCCAGCCTCTACCCCGACAAAGACGACCTGCCCCAGCTTTTGGCCAGTTTGGCCAGCCTGGGCCAGCAGGGTGTCGCCATCGACTGGGCCGGTTTCTATGGCCACAGCGACCACCAACGTCTAGACCAACGCCTAGGGTTGCCCACCTATCCCTTCCAGCGCCAGCGCTGCTGGCTGGAGGGCTTGGCTAAGCCTGGACTGCGATCGCGCGCAAACATCGCCGCCGCTCCCTCGCCTAAATTAGCGACGGGAATCTCCCCTGACCCAGCCCTCGCCCAAGCGGTGACCCAGCCCCCAAAGCGCCAGAATCCCCAGGCCATCGGCCAATATCGGATTGTTTGGGAGGAATTGGATGCGCCCCTAGCGCCCTCTGCCGACCAATCTGGAGGAATTGCTGCAAGGCAAACGGAAAGCTGGCTGATCCTAGAAGATGGTCACGGCGTTGGTGGGCGATCGCCACCCAGCTCCAGGCCCAAGGCCACAGCCTCTACCGAGTGCAGCGGGGCGAGGACTATCGGCAACTGGGGCCAGCCCAATGGCAG
>JAAUQQ010000296.1 GCA_012032745.1 Synechococcales cyanobacterium RM1_1_8 | reverse complement strand
CGGCAAATCTGGATTAAAGCCCCTCTCCCGTTTTTGGGAGAGGGGTTGGGGTGAGGGCGGTTCGAGTTTTGTTAGTCAATCAGGGTTTGGCCAGGGGAGGCCTGGGCAAAGACAGCCCAAGGGGGAATGTTTTATTTATAGTTGATTTTACCAAAATGTGGAACGACAAGTTCAGGGGGAGGCTGTAAGGGTATGCTCGCCCAGCTTTGGCCCGTGGTGCTCAGGGCCGGTGTGTGTTGAAAGCGGGGGCGATCGCCCACCCTAGGCCCCCCTGGGGACGGTTTACGTAAAAAGTTTGGGTTTTCTTCCGCTCGCCTTTGGCCCAGGGTTTGCCAGAATGAAGCAGCGATGCCGCAGCGCTGCTGAATGGCCTGCTAGCCTTGAGAGCTAGTGCTGAACCGGGCAGCCTGCCCTTTCGCAGCGCCCAGCCAGCCTTGCCCCCTAATTCTTGCTCCCCCATTTAAGGACTCGCTCCATGAAAAACTTCCCGGTGCAGGCATTGTACGATTGGTATCGCAGCGCCATTCGCAATCCTAAATATCGCTGGTGGATCATTTTGGCTTCGGCGGCCTACTTGATCTCGCCAATTGACATCTCGCTGGATATCTTTCCGATTGTGGGTTGGATCGACGATGGCATCATTGCTGGATTGCTGGTGGCAGAACTGTCCCAGCTCCTGCTGGAGCGGCTCAAGCCGGGCGATTTGGGCATGGAGGCGGAAACCCAGGCTGCGGAAGCTCCCAAGGCCACCAGCACGGTGGATGTGCAGGCTGAAGAGGTCTAGGGCAAAGATTCGCCGGTAAAAAGCACCCGGTAAAAAGCGCTCAGGACAAAAACGCTTGATTTCTTCCCGCTTCCAAGTTCAGCTCAAAGGCAAACTGGCTGCCCTGGCCCAGGTCACTGCGCAGCTCAATGCTGCTGTTCATCAAGGCCAGGATCTGTTTGCTAATGGAGAGCCCCAGCCCGGTCCCCTGGGAATAGTTCTGCAAGCCTGGAATCTGCTCAAAGGCTTCGAAAATGATGGTTTGGTGGCTTTGGGAAATACCGGGGCCAGTGTCTTCAATTTCAAATCGCAGGCGGTGGGATGTCGCCGGGGGGCGATCGCCAGCCTGGGAGAGTTGCTGCACTCGCAGAGTCACAGAGCCCTGGCGGGTGAACTTGAACGCATTGCCCAACAGGTTGATCAAAATCTGTCGGAGACGCTTCTCATCCACAGAAATCCAGTCTGGCAGATGGGGATCAAGCTCCACCAGAAAGTCAAGCTTTGCCTCTTCGGCTCTGAGGCTAAACATCTGGACGAGCTGGGTCAAAAATGGTGAGAGAGAGACCCGCTTGGGCTCCAGTTCTAGTTTGTCCGCTTCAATTTTAGAGATGTCTAAAATGTCATCAATCAGCCTGAGTAAATGGGAGCCACATTCATAGATGGAGTTCACCCAGCCCAGTTCGCGATCGCTCAAATTTTCAGAGATTTGCAGCCCCTGGGTGTAGCCCATCACACCATTCAGAGGGGTTCGCAGCTCATGGCTCATGTTTGCCAAGAATTTGCTCTTGACGAGATTGGCCCGTGCCGCCCGTGCCGCCTCGACTTTGAGCTGGCGATTGCGGGCGCTCAAGAGCTGGGCCATGGCCCGCAGCCGCAGATGGACCTGAATGCGGGCAAACACTTCCTGTTGCTGAAAGGGCTTGGTGATATAGTCCACCGCCCCCATGGAAAAGCTGCGACTCTTATAGTCGATGTCGGACAAAGCCGTCATGAACAGAATGGGGACATCATGGGTTTTGGGGTTGTCTAAAATCCGCTGGCAAGTTTCAAAACCATCCATGCCAGGCATCATAATATCCAACAAAATTAGGTCAGGCTGGAAATGCTGGGTTTGTTCCAGGGCGCTCTCCCCATCCAAGGCCACTGCGACTTGGAGATTGGCCGCAGAGAGGGTGTCAGACAAAACCTGTAAATTGTTCGGTTGATCATCGACGATCAAAACAGTCTGTTGATTAAAGCGGTGCATCACGCTCCTTTCTGCCCATGATTGATCGATTACAGTGCTCCCATTATCCCCCAGAAGTTTCCCCCATTTCGCTGCTTTCGAGGCAATCGAGCAGGCACTGCTGAATCTGTTTAAGTTGGAATTGCTTGGCCATGCTCCTAATCTGTTTTGTAAATGCGATCAAGGCTGCATCTTGGGCATCCAGACTGTCCAGTTCGCCCAATAAATTGTTGACTAAGCCGCTGCGGGAAAGCCGCAGCAGCGTTTCTAGCTGCTCCTGGGTGGGCAGTTGTAAGCTGAGGGGCGATCGCTCGATGGGCAGAGGCTCCAGATCCACCATGGGGCTGCGGTGATAGAGCCATTTCAAGTCGAGATGGCTGGCCAAGGCTTGGGTGAGAATGGAAAAATCTACGGGCTTGGGCAAGAAAAAGGAACCTCCAAGCTCTAGGCTGCGCTGCTGATCCTGCTCATAGACGCTGGCCGAAGAAACAAAGATGGGAGTTTTGGCGAATTCGGACTGGGCCCTGAGCTGTTGAATCATCAAGATACCATCTAAGCGAGGCATGGAAAGGTCCGTGATGATCAAGTTGGGCCGATGCTGGAGGGTCATTTCTAAACCCTCTTGTCCATCGTTCGCTTCGATGATATCGAATCCTAGGGGGCTGAGAAAAGCATTGAGGACGGCTCGGTTTTCCCAGCGATCGTCCACCACCAAAATACAGCAAAATTCTCCCTCAAAGCCAATCACCTGTTCTCGGCTGACCTGGCTGGCTTGGACCTGGGCCAAGGCGGTTTCTGGAAAGCAGAGTTGAAACGAGAATGTGCTGCCTTTACCCCAGAGGCTCTGGACTTGGAGCTCGCCCCCCATGAGCTGGACGATCCTGCTGCTGATGGCCAATCCCAGGCCGGTGCCCTCGGATTGGGCCTTGGCCCGTTTGACCTGTTCAAAGGGCTGAAAGATGCTCTCCAGATCCTTGGGATTGATGCCAATGCCGGAGTCTTCGACGGCGAAGTGGAGGTTGTAGAGGGCTGTTTCTCCCTCGATTTCAGGGGCAATGCGCTGGGAGTTGATCAGCAGTTGAACTTGTCCTGCCTGGGTAAATTTGATGGCGTTGCTGAGCAGGTTGAGCAGTACCTGGCGCAGTTGTTTTTCATCGCCGATGATGCCGGCGATCGCATCCCCCGAAAACTTCACCTCAAAGCCAATTTGCTTTTGCTGAGCTTTGAGGCCAAAGATATCCGAGACATTGCGAATCAAATTTTTGAAATCGAAGGCTGTCGGCAATAGCTCCATTTTGCGGGATTCAATTTTGCTCAGGTCCAAGATATCGTTGATCAGCAAGAGCAAATTGTTGCCAGATCGATTGATGATGCCGATGCCGTCCTGTTCCTGTACGTTGAGATTGGGCGACTGGCTGAGAATCTGGGAATAGCCCAAGATGCCATTCAAGGGCGTGCGCAACTCGTGACTCATGTTGGCTAAAAATTCGCTCTTTGCCTGGTTGGCGGCATTGGCTTCATCCTTGGCGAGTTCCAATTCGCGGGTTCTTGCTTGAACGCGCAATTCGAGCTCCTGCATGGAGGCCTGGAGCTGAAGGCTCATCTGCTTGAATGAGTAATCGAGCAAATCCAATTCATCCCCTGCTTCTAGCAGATCTGAACTGGCTTGGGCTTGGCTCGGGGCCTCTCCATCCAGGCGCTGGCTGCGGTCCAGATCCGTGGCCATTAGCTCCCGACATTCCTCCACAATGGGGGTGAGGCGCTGGTTGAGACGATAAACAAAGAAATAGGTGATGCCCGCCAGCAGCAGACAGGCCCCCAGCGTGCCGGTGAGACTGGCCAGCAGCACCGGGCGGAGGACGACGCCTTGGGGGACCGCCGCCACCATGATCCAGCCGGTTTCTGACATGCGTTGATAGGCCCAGAAGGTGCTGTCTTCAAACAGGATGCCGGAGGGCTGCTGTTGGATTTGGGGCCAGAGCTTGAGTAGGGCGGGCACATCGGCATAGTTGGTCAGGGTCTTGGATTGGCTTGGATCGCGGGGGTAGGCCAGTAGGTTGCCCTGGCTGCTGAGGATGGAGAAGCTGCCCTGGCCTGCGATCACCGGTCGATCAATCTGCTGCTCGAAGCCGGTGAGGCTGATGTCTACGCCAGCGGAGCCAATCACCTGCCCGGTATCGTTTCGAATCGGGCCAGTCAGGGTGGTGAAGATGAAGCCCTGCCAGGCATAGGGCTCTAGCCACAGCCTTTTGCCCTCCAGACTTTGGAGATAGTAGTCCTTGTTGTAGTAGTTATCCTCTGTGACATCCCAGTAGCGAATGGCATCGTTGGGGGGATCGAGGAGCTGCCCCAGGCTGGCGCTAAATTCATTGTCAGCCAGGTAGTAGGGCCAAAACCACCGACGCTCTGGCACGAGGGTGTAGGGGGTTTGCCCCATGCCCAGGGCGGTGACGATGGGCGATCGCTGCTTAAACATCGCCAGCGCCACCTGCTGATAGATGGCGGGATCGGTGATCCCTTGGGCTTCCAGGGCTTGGGTGAGGGCGGCCAGATCGGCGTGCTGCTGTTCGACCTGCTGAATCTGGCTGGTGACCAGGGCAACCTGGGTTGCGAGATTGCCCAGAATCTCCGTTTTGGAGCGGTTTTCTAAGACCTTATAGAAAAAGATAGAAATGGCCAGGAGCGTGACCACCGCGCCCGCCATCACAGAGATGAAAAGTTGTGTGCCAATGGATCTGCGCATCTGGGGCTGGCCTGGAGAGGTGGCGCTGGCTCAATGGGAGCAGGGAGAACCCATTCCTGAAGGTGCCCTGGGGAATTGTAGCAAATCGCACCAACAACAACCCATCCCCGTAGAAGTCAGATCGGCATTGTTTCTAGGGGGATGGATTGTAGTCAACCTAGGGCCAGTCCGGAGTCAGCCTGTCGTGTCTAGGGGAGCCCTTCCAGGAGCGAAGAATCCCACGGACCTTACCCATTATTGTTCCCCATTGAGCCAGATTTGCTCAGGCCTGGCTGGGAGAGATGAGGGCTCTTGGGCGCAGGTAGGCTGCCAACCCTGATGAAGTAGTCGATGTAGCGCTGGATGTTTTGGATGCCAGGCTGGGGCCAGGCCAGGGAGGCGCGATCGCCCTGGAGGCCGTGGGGGACGACCTGGCCCAGGTCCATGACGTTGAAGAAGTCGGGGATTTGGTTTTGATCTGGATCTGGAGCTGGATCCCCCAGCAGCGGCCCCAGGGCGTTGGTTTGGGCATGGGCGCTGATCTCCGCTTGCCAATCGCCATAGGGACGTGACGCGAGGGTGTAGCCCCGTTGGCGCAGGGCCTGGATGATGTCGCTGAGGTGAATGGCCTGGGCCTGGAAGATTTGGTAGGTCTGTCCCAGAGCTTGGGCGGTTTGGGCTGTCTGGGCTGTCTGGGCGGTTTGGGTAAGCTGGCCTATTCCAAGCCCGACGATCGCCCGGCAAACCCCATCCACGGGCGAGAGATTGAGCGCAAATGATTCCTGGGGTGCGGCCTGGAGCTGGACCAGGCCTTGGAGCAGTCGCCCAAACATGTCATTGGCGTTGGAAAAGCCGGTTTGGCTATGGCCCGTGGTCATGCCCAGGCGATAGATGTGGCAGGGAATGCCCCGGCTGCGGGCTTGCTGGAGCAACTGTTCCGTGACCCATTTGCTGCGGGCGTAGTCGCTGCCCAGGTCTGGGCTGGGGGGCAGGTGGTCGGGGTTGTGGCGGGCTTCGGCTATGAAGCCGGTTTTGCCAGGGCCGGTTTTGCCATAAATTACATCCAACGTTGAGATATAGTGCAAGGATTTGAGCTTGATTTCACTGGCCAGGCGCAGTAGCTCAACGCTGCCTTGAACATTGGCCGATCGCAGGGCGCGGTAGGGGTAGATCAAGTTGACATAGGCTCCGTTGTGGTAGATGACATCGATGTCTTGGGCAAGGCGCTGGTGCTGCTCTGGGCTGAGGCCGAGGCGGGGTTGGGCTAGGTCGCCGGGCAGGGCGAGGATGCGATCGCGCCATTGTTCCCAGGGGATCTGGCATTGTTCCAGGTGGTTTTCGAGTTTGCGCTGGGCTTCGGCGGGGTTGGGCGATCGCACCAGGCAATGGACCACAGCCTCGGTCTGGCTCAGCAGCTCCTGGAGCAAAAAGCCCCCCACAAAGCCCGTGGCCCCGGTGAGCAAAATCTGGCGCACCGTCCGGGCCGGAGGCGCAATCTCCTGGGCTGGATGAATCGAGGCATCCAGGATGAGGTCGGCCCGCAGCTCAGATTCCAGCTCGGATTCCAGCTTGGATTCGCGATCTGCGGCCAGGGTGGGGGGCCAGGGTGGGGGCAGCCTCGCCCTGGCGCTGTTGGTCGATGCAGTGGGCGAGCTGCTCTAGGCTGGGGCTTTGGAACAGATCGATG
>JAAUQQ010000295.1 GCA_012032745.1 Synechococcales cyanobacterium RM1_1_8 | reverse complement strand
CGCTAGGACCGTTGCTAGGGAAGTGGCTGCGGTGAGGGGGGCGATGGAGCGGGGGGCGGCGATCGCCCAGCGCTGGGGACGGGATAGCTCTGGCTCAATCATGGGTCTGGCGCTGGAAGGGTTGAATGCAGGTTTTTGAATACAAGTTTATGAGGGGCTTTCGAGGGGCTTCCAAGGTTTAGTAGTCCACGCCTCGCTTCAGATCTACGCCCCGCTCCGCGTAGTGTTTATGACAGACCATCTCCGAATGAACCGAAGCCAGATCAAAATAGGCCGGGGCATGTTTACAGCGACCGGTGATGATCACCTGGGTGTCCCGAGGCTTGCGCAGCAAGGCATTGACAATCGGCCCCTGGGGCAGCAGCTCCAAATCCACCGTGGGGTTGAGTTCATCGAGGATGATGGTTTTGTAGAGGCCGGAGGCGATCGCCGCCTTGGCGATTTCCCAGCCCCGCTCCGCTTCCACATAGTCGATCGCCTGCTGCTGCCCCCGCCAGACAATCGCATCGCGCCCAGAGCGCTGGTGGTCCACCAAATGGGGATAGCTCTGCTGGAGGGCGGCGATCGCGCCATCCTCGGTGTAGCCCGTGCCGCCCTTGAGCCACTGCAAAATCAAAACCCGGTGGGATTTGTCCTGGCTGATGCCCCGACCGATCGCCTGCAAGGCCCGACCCAGGGCACTGGTGGATTTGCCCTTGCCCTCGCCGGTATACACTTCGATGCCGCTGACCGCTGGGTTGTCGTGGTGATGGGGCCGCATTTCCGAATGGAGGTCGGCAATTTTGAGCAATTGGGGCGGGGCTCCCCGGCCCGTGGCAATGATTTCCAAAGGGCGGGGTTTGGTCTTGAGCGTGCGCAGGACATCGTCCAGGGCCAGCAAGCCCAGGTCTAAGACTGGGTTGATTTCATCGAGCACGACGACGGAATAGAGGTCCGAGGAAATTGCGCCCTTGGCCACGGCCCAGCCCCGCTGGGCTTCTTGGCGATCGAAGCGGGTGATATCCTCGGGGCCAAAAACTCAGCTCGGCCAGTGCGCACCTGGTCGATCAGGTGGGGGAAGCCCTGCTGGAGGGCGGCGATCGCCGCATCCTCGTCATAGGTGCGCCCCGGCCCTTTCAAAAATCGCAGCAGCAAGACCCGCGTTTGGCGGTTGCTGTTGATGCCATAGCCAATGGAGCGCAGCACAACGCCCAGGGCAGCTTGGGATTTGCCCTTGCCCGCACCATCGTAGACATGGACCTGGCCCGTGTCCCGCCCCGTGGTTTCCTGGGCCGTGCGAATTCCAATTCCTCCCTGGGTCATGGTGTCAAGCTCTGTGGGGGGCTGTGGGATCTATTGGGGATTTATCTATTCTGGCTGGGGTCTATCTGGGGGCTGTGGCCCCAGCCCATTCCATTATCTGTCCCAGGGTGGGGGCTTGTCAGATCTGCCCAAATTTAATGCGTTGCTGGTCCTCGGGTGGGTAATCTGGCTGTTCCTCTGGTAGGCAACCTGGCTGTTGCGCTGGCGGGCAATCTGGCCTTCAATCTGATTCGCAATCTGGGCAGCTCGGCTCGAAGGCACTACAATGCACCAGAATTAGCCACTCTAATTTGACGCCCCCCAGGCTGGCGGCCCCAATGGGCCAGCCTGGGGGTTGCGAGATGGGGCCGTTCTGCCCCTTGGATGCACTAACTGGATGCACTACTGGATGCACTGCTAACCATGTCTTTCCCCGATTTGATGTTGCCGCTGCGGGCGATCGCCTTCCAGGCCCTCTTCTTGGTCGTGGCCGTTGCCATCGAAGCGACGGTCCTAGAGCGAGAGTTTGGCACCAGTCGGCCCGGCAGCGTGCTTTATGCACTGCTGATCAACTTGGCGAGCACGGTGGCGGGCTGGATTGCCTTTTTGGCCCTCGAACCGCTGCTGCCGGACAACTGGCGCATGGCCGCCATGAGTTTTGTGTTTTTCAATCAGGTGTTTGGCAATCTGGATGTGTCCGTGGTGCTGCCGGTGCTGGCCTTTGTGACCTTCCTGTCTACCTTGTTCTTGGAACTCTTGACCCTGGGCCTCTGTATGAAGCTTTGGTCGCCAGCAGGTCTCTCGCCCCAGCTCAGCCCAGCGGAGGTGAGGTATGGCCGGGCCCAGCGCTACCGCAGCTCTGGCGTCGCTCGCCACCGACGCAATGCCCTGTTGAAGGCCAATGGCTACAGTTATGGTGCTATTTTGCTGATGCTGCTGGTGCTTCAGCGGGCTAGCTTTCTGAATTGAGGGGCTGGTTGATCGGTGCTGGCCCGCTGATCCAATCCTCGATCAAATCTGCGATCCAATTCGCGATCCAATTCTTTGTCCGACTGGGTGAGTGAACCATGAAGGCTCTACTACAATCATTTTGGCAATCGCTGTGGGGGGCGCTGCGGCCCGCCAGCGCTTACTCTTGGCAAACGGCGCTGTGGATGAGCCTGCTGGCTTGGCTGCTGGCCCAGTTGGCGCGATCGCCCGAGCAGGTCCAGTCTCCGATCTCGGTCCATGGCATTCTCACCAGCCTGAGCTGGATGTTCCTGATTTTGGCGGTGGGCTGGCTGACGCTGGAGCGCCCCCTGAAGCTGCTTGGCATTAACTTTGGCCCTTGGCTGACCGGGGCCTTGGTCTGTTTGTTTTTGTTTGTTCGGCGCGACTACAGCTTTCCCCGCACGGCATTGGTCACCTGGCCGCTGATTTCGGCGGCGATCGCGGCGGTGCCGGAGTTCATCGACATCGAATCGGGCTTTTCGATTCCCCGAGGGCTGCGGGTGCGTCAAAATATCGTGCTGATGTTGCTGGTCAATCTGTTGCTGACGAGCTGGATCACCTTTAGCTTTCGGCTCAATGATTGGCTGTTGCGCTATCCGGGCCTGCGGGGGGAAGCCTTTAGCCAGAGCTTTTTCCTGATGCCGCGCGATCGCGACGAGGAAGATTTCTCCCGAGGCATCACCATTGTCCGGGAAATGGAGCGGCAGCTGGGGAGCAACGTCTCTGGCCAAACCCAGTCCCAGGTGGAGCGCTGGCTGTTGGATAACCAGACTGACCCGCTGATTTTTCGAGATCTGGTGATGAACACCCTGGCGGCGCAGCGGGCTGAAACCGCCACGGGCAGACCCCTGCCGCGCCCCAAGGACGATCGCTTTTGGCAGCTCGAAACCCTAGTCAGCGAACCGGCCTATCAGGTCGAACTGCGGGCGCGCTGGATCGGCCCCCGCGCAAACGAAGCGGGGCATCTGGTCAAGCACACCTGCAAGGTAGACTTTGGCAGTAACCTGCGGGCCACGGTCTCCTGCCCCAATGACATGATTGTGATTACGGATCCGAAAAACGATCCGATTCCCGTGCGGCGAGCTCCGGCGCTGGATTCCCTCGAAACCAGCCCGACACTATAGCCCCGTCAACGCCCTATTGCCCCAAGCCCCATGAATCTTCGTCGCCTTTTGGTGCTGGCCCAGAATGTTTTTCGGGAGGTGATCCGCGATCGCCTGCTCTATTTAATTGGCCTGTTCACCCTAATTATGGTGGCGGCGGGGCGATTGGTGCCGGAGCTGTCGAGTATCGCGGCCGAGAAGGTTTTGCAGGATCTGGGCCTGGGGGCGATCGCCCTGTTGGGCCTGGTGGTGACGGTGTTTGTGGGCAGCAACCTGGTCCAGGCCGAAGTGGAGAAGCGCACCCTGCTGGTGCTCCTGGCCAAGCCCATGACCCGCAGCGAGTTCATCGTTGGCAAACACCTCGGCCTCTGCGGCGTGCTGGCGGTGTTGATTGCCGCCATGGGCGCGATTCATCTGCTGCTGCTCCAGGCCTACCAGGTGGCCTTTGAGGTGGGGCCGGTGCTTTGGGCGCTGCTGTTTCTCTGGCTGGAGCTGTGTCTGCTGGGGGCGATCGCCCTGCTGTTCGGCGCGGTCATGAGTCCGCTGTTGACGACGCTATTGACCTTTGCCCTCTATGGCATCGGCCAGCTCAGCCCCGACATTGTCAAACTCACCCAGGTGACCGAAAACCCCGGCCTCCAGCGGGCTGTGCGGCTGCTTTACCTGGTGCTGCCCGACCTCTCCCGGCTCAATTTTCGCAACGATGCCATTTATGGCAATTTGCCGGGGCCGGGGGGACTGGCGATCGCAGCTCTCTATGCATTGGTCTATACCTCGCTCTTACTGGCTGGGGCAAGTCTGCTGTTCCAGCGTCGCGAATTTTAGGGTTTTAGACTGTTAACGCGAGGGTCGTCATTGACCCCCGGTGAATGGGCGGCCAAACGGGCGAATATTGATCAAAACCCGGTATCCATCAAAACAAAGTTGGTTTTGTTGTATTTGTGAGCATTGGCGCGAGCATTGGCGATGGGAGCAAGGTTCGATTGAGCCCGCAATCGACTGGTTCGTTGGCTGCCGGAAGGGAGCTAGACAGCAGCCCAGTGGCAGCGAAAATGCCCGTAAAAATTTCAAATTGCAAGATTTTTGCAATTTGAAACATTTCTAGGCAAGTTTGGGACGCGAGGGGTCTGCTCCCCTGTGAATTCGGGGCTTTAGGGACCATTGACCTCGGTACAGTTTGCCAGGCTCGCCAGGGGAGTAAGGGGCCAATAATCTCAGTAAAATTACTTTTTCTAGGTCGAGAAAATATTTTAATTCATACTCATTTATTCGTGAAATCCAGAGGTGGAACCGGGGCGATCTCCCCGGTTCCAAGAGCTTGAGACCTCCCTTTCAAGCCCAGTGAGCAGGCCTAAACCCTTGCTTTGATTGGGCTGTGGATGGCTTTGGCGCAGCGGGTTGCGTTGGCGGGTGGGGGCGGCGATCGCCCGTTGCATTGGGGTCACCCCCTCCCAGGCTGCCGCCCCGCAGCAAGCTACGTACTTTTGCGTAGCATCGGCAGAAATTTGGCCCGCGAAAATTTGTGGATTCCAGAAAACCAATGTAGATTTATGGGGATTTTTTCGAGGGGAGCAAATGCTCGCCTGGGCGTTAATCAAAATCGGAAGGTCGTCCTGCTGATATCGCCCCGCTGATATGAGCCCAGGGCAACTTGCTCCAGAACTGCTCACCTTTCCGGTCCTGTTGTGTCATTACATCCCTGCAAGCCGATGAACTTTTGGATGCAGCTACGAAGCCGGGGCCTGTTGGCCCTTGCCCTCACGCTTCCCTTGGCCACCTTGGCATCGCCACTTCGCCTCAAGGCCCAGATCACCAACGTCGCGACGGGGGCTGCCCAGGGGGAGGAGCCGACGCTCTCCAATCCTGCTGTGATCAGCGTGGGCCAGTCGGATCTGGTCTTGGTTAAGACGGGCGATCGCTCCTCCGCCGAGCCGGGCGATACCGTTGTCTACCGGCTGATCTTCTCCAACCGAGGCAACGCCCCAGCCCAGCTCGTGGCCATCCAAGATGATCTGCCCCAGGGCCTCAACCTGGAATCGGATTCCCTGCGGGCGGTGCTGGTGGTGCCCGGCGGTGCCACAGCGGAAGTTCCCCTGGGAGACTCCGCGCGCCAGGGACGGCGCGGCTTCACGGCAGAGGTGGACCCCTTGGACAGCTTTGACCTCCCCAATGGTGTAACCATCCCCCCCGGCGGTGTTTTGGATGTGGTCTACGCCGCTGAAGTCACCCCCGATGCCCTGCGCGGCAGCGGTCGCAACCTGGCCGTGGGCCAAACGAGCACCGGCTTTACCAACACCGATGTCCACCGTCTGCGGATCCGCCCCGGCATCGCCAGCAACTGTGGCACCCTCGTGGGCCGCGTCTTTGTCGATGACAGCCTGGATGGCTTCCACCAGCCCGGCGAAGTGGGCGTTCCCTACGCTGTGGTCTTCCTGGATGACGGCAACCGCATCACCACCGATGAAAATGGTCAGTTCTCCGTCAACTGCCTGCGCCCAGGCCGCCGCGTTGGCACGATCGACTACACCAGCGTGCCGGGCTACCAAATCACGCCGGACCCCAACTTCATTGAGCGCGATAGCGTTTCCCGCGTGGTCAACATGGCCCCTGGCGCAATGCGGTTGATGAACTTTGGCCTCAAGCCGTTGGTGGAGCCGCCGCCCCCGCCGGTCCCTGCCGCCCCCGCAGCGGTGCCCGCTCCGCTACCCGAGCCTGAGCCTGAACCCATTCCCCTGCCCGAGCCCGAGCCCGAACCTGCGCCCGCACCGGTCCCAGCATTGTTCTAGGGGTCGGCTCTGGGGGTCGTCGGCTCTGGGGGTCGCTTTCGGGGTTGACTGCTGGATTTTCTGAGATTGCCGGTGCGATCGCAGCCCCTTGGAGCGACAGACCCCTTGCCCATCGCGATGCGTTGGTTCTGCGACTTCCGCCAGACGTGACGACTCCGCCAACGTGACGACTCCGCCAAATGTAACTAAGTCCGCCAGACGTCGAAGCCGTACTCCCGCCAGACGTGACTACTCCGCTAGA
>JAAUQQ010000294.1 GCA_012032745.1 Synechococcales cyanobacterium RM1_1_8 | reverse complement strand
ACGACGGGAGGACCAGCCAAGACCCGCGGATCGACCCCCATGCTGACCCCCATCAAGCCTGGCCCTGCCGCCCCGCTCCACGACCCCCCGCTGAGGCTGCCCCTGCCGCCCCGCGCTCGGCCCTGTGGTTGGCCCTGGCCCTGGTAGCCTGCGCGATCGGCGCTGCGACCACGCTGCTCTCGGTCAATCTCAACCGCGATGCCGATGGAGCGCTCTTCCAAGCGCCCTCACTGCTCCAGCTCCGCGCGCTGTTTGGGGACGGCGAGGGTTAGGACTTCGTTGCCCTCGGGGGTGACCAGCACATCGTCTTCGATGCGGATGCCGATGCCCTGCCAGCGCTCGGGGATGGCGGGCTGGCCTTCGGGAACTTCGATGCCGGGCCGAATATAGATGCCGGGTTCCACGGTCACCACCTGGCCCGCTTGGAACTGCCGCCATTCCTCGGCGCTGTGCTTGTAGGAGCCCACATCGTGGACATCTAAGCCCAGCCAGTGGCCGGTGCGGTGCATGTACAAGTGCTTGTATTTTTCTTCTTTGATGAGTTCCGCTTTGTCCCCCTGGAGCAAGCCCAACTCCAAAAAGCCATCGACCAGGGTGCTGACGGCGGCATCGTGGTAGCTGTTGAAGGGATTGCCCGGCTGGACAGCGGCGATCGCAGCGGTTTGGGCGGCCAGAACCAGGTCGTAGAGAATCGCCTGCTCGGGGCTGAAACGGCCATCCACGGGGAAGGTGCGGGTGATGTCAGCGTTGTAGTAGTCCACACAACAGCCTGCATCAATCAGCAGCAGATCCCCCGCTTGTAATTGGCGATTGTTTTCGACGTAGTGGAGGATGCAGGCATTGTCGCCGCTGGCGACGATGGATGGATAGGCAGGCCCCATGGCTCCCTGGCGGCGGAAGTGGTATTCCATTTCCGCTTGAATTTGGTATTCATAGAGGCCCGGCTTGGCCAGGGTTCGGGCCAGGTTGTGGGCTTCGACTGAGATGGCGATCGCCCGGCGCAGGGTCTCCAATTCCGCTGGGCTTTTGATCAACCGCAGACCATCCAGCAACTGACCGGAATGTTCTAGGGCCATGGGGCCAGTGCCGTGGCGCTGGCGACCTCGCATCAGCTTGCGCCAGTGGCGGATGACCGTGGCATTAAAGCCCTCATCCTGGCCAAAGCGGTAGTAGATGCGATCGGCCTGTTTGAGATAGTCGGGCAGTTTTTCATCCAGCTCCTGGATGGGGAAGACCGCATCGGCTCCACATTGTGCCTTGGCCAGGTCCACGCCCTTGCGCCTGCCGCTCCAGGTCTCTGCCTTGACATCCTTGGGCCGCACAAACATGACAAACTGATGTTCGCCATGGTGGGGCGCAAACACCAGCACCGCACCGGGCTCATCAAAGCCAGTCAGGTAGTAAAAGTCGCTGTCCTGGCGGAAGTTATATTCCACATCGTTGTGCATGATGGCCTGGGGAGCGCTGCGAAAAATCGCGGTGCTTTGGCCTAATTTTTCGAGGAGCTGGGCGCGGCGCTGGGCATATTCTTCAGCCCGAACAGGATTTGGCATCGGAGACAAGGCAATAGCGGGATTGCCTTTCAGGATACCGCCCAGGGTCAAGATTATGAAAATGCTATCCAGCGCAGCAGGACCTGGGCCGGAAAAACCAACAGCACCAGTTCGCCCAGCAACATGATAGAGGTCAAAAGGGGCACAAACAGCGTTTCCAAGCTGTAGAGCGAAGCATTGAGCCAGATTAACCCCAGGGAAAAGCTGGTGTAGGTCAACGTGAAGCCCGTGGCCGCAATCCAGCCGCTGGCGATCGCGATCGCCGCCATCAGGCAAGCTGCCAGCACCACCGTGGCCAGGCTGACGGGGTTATAGAGCTGATCCCGACGGCTGGAGAGCAGGCTGCACTCAATGGCAGCGAGGCTGAGGGCGATGCAAACAATGGCAGCCATGGCGCTGATACCTAAACTCAAGACAAGCTTCATGGACCGGGGCAATGGCTGCCTGGACGCTCCATTGCATTGGGGGAAGGAATTCTGGGGATCTGGCGCTGGGGCCAGATTGGAGCTTCGTTAACGCTGGGTTGCACAGGGTTAGAACTGGGAGCTTTTTCAGCCTGGGAACTTTTCAGCTTGGGAACTTTTCAGCTTGGGAACTTTTAGCCTGGGCCGGAATCTATGCTACAGCCAATTGTTGACCCCCCAGTGGCCGTTGACTGAGGTTAATTTAGTTTCTCAAAGAATTGGCTGCAATCTAAAGTTTGAATAAAGCCTCAGGGTCTGATTTGGCAGGCGCTTGGGGAGCTGGCGGTCTGGACATGTCACCGCCAGCTCCAGACCTAATCCAACCAAATCACATGGTCCACGCTGGCTCCGGCTAAAGCCAGGGCAGCGGCCTGGGTCGGTTGAAAGCGGCTGCGATCGAGATTGGTCCAGCGCAGATCAATTCCTTCTAGGCTGGCTTGGCGGAAGTCGGCTTCCACCCCATGGCAGTGGCTGACACAGGCTTGGTCGAGCTGGGCACCGACAAAGCGGGCGCGGTAGAGCAAGGCCCCGATCAGGCAACAGCCCCGAAGATTGGCTTGCTCCAATTGGGCCTCACAGAGGGTGGCTCCGTTCAAATAGGCATTTTTTAAGCTGGCCCCCCCTAGCCAGGCTCGGGTCAGATCCGCTCCGCGCAGGTTGGCCTGGCTCAGATCGGCTCCGCGCAGGTCGGCCCCGCTGAGGTCGGCTCCGCTGAGATCGGCCCCGCTGAGGTTGGCCCCGCTGAGGTTGGCTTCAACCCAGTCCGCGCCGCACAAATTGGCCTGGCTCAGTTCTGCGCCCCTGAGATCGGTGCCCCTAAATTCGGCTGGGGTGACTAGGGGGCGATCGCCCAACTCCAAACGGCCCAGGTGTTGCAGCCGGGATGGCGAAGTGGAGCGTTTGAAGACAGGTGGGGTGGAACTCAGCATGGGAGATTTTCCTGGTTGTTAATTGGGGTTTCCCCCTGGGACGTCTTCTGGTGGCCTCCATTGTGCGTGACAAACCTTGCGGGGATCGATTAAATCACTGCATTTCGACAAGTTTTGTCAAACAACACAACAAATTCTGCCGTTGGGAGCGAACTAAGATGTGGAAAAGCAAACTTTCGTGAACTGTTCTATGCCCCTACCCCAGGCGCTGATTTTTGATGTCGATGGCACCCTGGCCGATAACGAGCGCCATGGCCACCGCGTGGCGTTTAACCAAGCTTTTGCAGCGGCGGGCCTAAACTGGCACTGGTCCGAATCTTTCTATGGCTCGTTGCTCAAAATCGGCGGCGGCAAGGAACGCATTGCTTACTATTTAGACCACCACGTCCTGCCCCACCACGTCCTGCCCCACCACATCCTTCACTCCGCCGAATCCCCGCTCCCGCCAGTTCTGGCGGATGCCGGGGGCGATCGACGGGCGATCGCCGACCTGATCGCCCAGCTCCACCAATCCAAACAACAGTTTTATCAACACCGTCTCGCCCTGGGCGATATTCCCCTGCGTCCTGGGGTGTTGCGGTTGCTCCAGGCAGCTCGGGCGGCGGGGCTGCGCCTGGCGATCGCCACCACTAGCGCCCTGCCCAGCGCCCTGGCCTTGGTGGAACAGGCCCTGCCCCCCGGAGCAGTGGCTTGGTTTGAGGTGATTGCGGCGGGGGATGTGGTGCCCCAGAAGAAGCCAGCCCCAGATATCTATCGCTATGTTTTAGACAAATTGGAACTCGGCGCGGCGGATTGCTTAGTGATTGAAGATTCCCCCGTGGGATTGCAGGCGGCCCTGGCGGCGGGATTGGCGACGATCGTCACGGTCAATGGCTACACCGAGGGGGCAGCATTTAACGGAGCCAAGCTGGTGTTGAGCGATTTGGGTGAGCCGGAACGGCCCTTTCGGCGATCGCCAGCACCATCGCGCTACCGAGGGAGCACCCCTGGGTCAACCTTGATCTGCTCAGCGCTGTGATGGCCCAGGCGCAGCCAACCAGGCCCAAAGTTTTCCTCTAAACCTACTCCTCGCCAGCGCCGCCCACCCCTAAACCTACAGCGCCAGCGCCGCCTGCTGTCCCAGCATCAATAGCCCGCTCAAGGCCACAAAGCCAAAGGCCCATTGCTTGAATTGGGGGATGGTCATGCGCCGGAGCAGCTTCTGTCCCAGCCAGTTGCCCGGCAGCGCCGCCGCACCGATCACCAAGCCATAGCTGAGGTGCGCTTGGGTAAAGCTACCGAAGTAAACATAGGCCGCCAGTTTAACTAGGTGTAGCGCAGCATTGTGGAAGGCCTTGGTGGCGATCAGATCTTCCTTAATGAGCCCATAACCAAAATAGGCTGGGTTGAGAATCGGGCCGGTGCTGCCGATCAGCGCTGAGCCAATGCCGTTTAGCAGCGCGAGGGGCAAAAAAGCCCAAGCCGCTAGCTTGCGGCTGGTCTTGGCGGGGCTGACTTTGGCGGGGCTGACTTTGGCGGGGCTGACCTTGGCGGGGCTGGGGAGCAGGGCCAGCTTTGCCTCCGCCGCCTGGGAAATGCGACCGTTGCGCCAGTGATCTAGCGCCATCGCCAGCAGCGCCAGGGCGATCGCCCAATGGAGCCAGGCCAGCTCCATCCGGCTGAGCCAGTAGGCCCCGGTAATCGCTCCGGCGATCGCCCCCGGCAAATACCAACAGGTCAGCCGCCAATCGATCAGCGACCAAAACATCAGCACCCGCTGGCCATTGCCCAGCAGCATCCCCAAGGAAAGAACCGGGGCCACTGCGTTGGCTCCACAAATCCAGGTCAGTAGCGGAATCAAGACCATCGGACTGCCAGCCCCAGCCAGCATACTGAGCAACCACGATGCAAAACTGGCAATGGCGAGGAGCAATAGCACCATTAAGAATAAGAGGTTAAGAAAAAGCTAAGGAACATTTAGAAATCTTAACCTGAAAAGCCCAACCTGGAATAGGCACTGGTGGTTTGGGGTCGCGGGTAGGTCGCGGGTAGGTCGTGGGTGGTTTGGGAGCCGCCGCCTCGGAGCGCGCGGGACTCGGTTTTGTCAGCCCAGGCAGCCGCTTCAAGCTGGGTATTTCCCCCAGGGTGGGCCTGGAGCAGCCCTACGAATAATTACTGCTTCCTCTGTAATTAAGGCACAAATTGTAAGTTTGCACGGGTAGAATTGGTGACTTTTATAACCCTAACTCCCCATGCCAGAAGCAAGATGCCTGGCAGTCTGAAGCTTAAATTACTCCGGAGTTCCTGGTTTTAGATCACAACCGAGTATGAGTGATTGTGGGATATCGGCAGGGTGTTTTCCCAGCGCGATCGCGGCTCGATTCGCCTACTTTTTGCTTTCAATCTGTGTGCTTAAAATCGTTTTATTAAACTATGGGATTGCGCCAGAAAACGTCTCAACGCCCTGATCCATCCCAGGTTGAGCTGTATTTGGCCCAACTAAACGCTCTGTTTCATTCCCGAATCGGCCCCTTTTTAGCTTGGTTTTCTGGATCCGGGCGTTTTCGGCCTGGATGTTTTAGGTCTGGATACTTGCGGCCTGGATGTTTTGGGTCTGGATACTTGCGGCCTGGATATGTGCGGCCTGGATATGTGCGGCTTTGGGGGCGATCGCTCCTCTGCGCCCTGTTTGCCCTGGGGTTTCTGCTGGCCTGCCTGCCCAGCAACGGCGGCTTCCTGGCTGCTGCCCAAGCCCAGGCCGTCTCGCCAGAGCAAGCCACGACGATATTGGACCAATCCAGCCCTGCCCCCAGCCGCCGCTCCAAGTCCGCGATCGCCGCCCCCCCGGTCGGCCCCAGCCCCATCGATCAAGCCGCAACTCTGGCCCCAAATCGAACGCCCGATCTGGCTCCAGCTCTAATTCGTGCCAATGATCAATCCTGGGCTCCCGGCCCCAAGCGAGCCGTGGCCCTGCCCACCCAAACCGCCCCCCCAGCGCCCAAGCCCCGCCCCAAGGATGGCGAATACCTGCCGGACGATTTTTTTGCCGAGCTGCAAGGGGACTCCGCTCCAGATGCCTGGGCCTGGGATGGGGAATTGGCCAGGAAGGGAGCCAGGGTTACTTCCCCCCGCGATCCCAGCCGCCCCGAAATTCGGGGGGTTTGGCTGACCACCAGCGACATGGCCGTTTGGCGCGATCGCGCCTCCCTCCGCCAAGCCATTCGCGAGCTGGCCGCCCTCAACTTCAATACCATCTATCCCGTGGTCTGGACTCGGGGCTATGTCACCTATCCCAGCCCCACCGCAGCGGCAGCGGGAATTCCCCAGCGCTCCCAGGGCATCCAGGGCCAGGATTTGCTGACCGAGCTGATTGCCCAGGCCCACCGCGAGCAGATCTCTGTCATCCCCTGGTTTGAATATGGTTTCCATGGTTCCCCCCGAATCGGACGCTGGCCCTGGCCCATGGCGATTGGCTGACGCGAACAGCGCCAGGGGGAACA
>JAAUQQ010000293.1 GCA_012032745.1 Synechococcales cyanobacterium RM1_1_8 | reverse complement strand
TCGCCACCGATGGCAACCTCCACTTCGGCAGCGGCGAAGCCAGCTTCATCACCACCCAACCCTTGATCACCGCGCCGGTTTTACCCCAGTTTGCGCGGCCCGGCGATCGCCTCCTGGCCGGTCTCTCTGTCACCAACACCAGCGACCAAAGCGGCAGGCTCACGATCGATAGCACCGTTAGCAATGGCCTCAGGTTTGAGCCAGGCAAAGGCACTGACGACAATGGAGTCAGCAAGCAATTCAAAACCAGAGCCAGCGATAGCACCCAGGCATACCGCTTCCCGATCCAGGTGGCGGGAGATATCGGTGATGAACGTGAAGCCAAGCTTCAATTCCAGACCCAGCTCGGCAATGAGCAGGATGCCTTTGAGCTGCCCTTGGCGATCGTCCCACTCGACATTACCGAGCAAGTTGTGGATGCAGGTACAACCGAAAATTCCATCGACATCCCCCTCAACGTCGGCCAAGACGTTGCCCCGAACGCTGGCGGCCTCGACGTACTGCTCTCCAGCACCGTCCTCACGGACATCCAGGCCCCGGTCAAGCAACTGGAACGGAGCGAAGACTGGCCCAACCTCAGCACCGCCGCCAGCCGCCTCGCCATCGCCGCCCACCTCCAAACCCTCAGCCAACAATACGGCTCAGTCTTGGAAGACTTTGATGCCCAGGCAACCGCAAAGACTGCCCTAGACCGGCTCCAGAGCCTTCAGCAACCCGACGGTGGCTTCAGCAGTTGGCCCGGCTTCGACAACTCCGATCCCTTCGTCACCCCCTACGCCGCCACCGCCCTCGGCGCTGCGAAAAAGGCTGGCCTGAGCGTTGACGGCACCCTGGTCAGCCAAGTGCAAACCTACCTGGCCCAGCTCCTCGCCAATCCCGGTCAAACCGACTGGTGCAACGACTCCACAGCTTGCAAAAACCAAATTCGCCTCGAAAGCCTCACCGCCCTCTCGGCCCTGGGCAGCGATCGCCAAGACTTCCTCGGCGACCTCTACGAACAGCGAGCCAGCCTCGACAACCTCGGCCAAATCCAGCTGGCCCGCCAGCTCTCCCGCTTCGACAACTGGAAACCCGAAGCCGACAGCCTTGCCAACGAACTCCAAGCCACCGTCTACGAAACCGCCCGCAGCGCCACGGTGAACTTACCTGATGCCTGGGGCTGGTTCCACTCCCCCGTCGCGAGCCAGGCCCAAGTCCTGGAGCTGGCGATCGCCCGCAACGACAGCCCCACCACCCTCAAACGCCTCACCGACGGCCTGCTCAACCTGCGCCGCGACGGCACCTGGCAAACCCCCTACGACAACGCCCAGGCCCTCGCTGCCCTCGTCGCCTATGCCAACCAAGCCCCCGAGCCCCCCAATTTCACCGCCAGCATCCAGCTCAACGGCAAACAACTCGCCAACCAAGCCTTCCAAGGCTACCAGCAGCCCAGCCTGGAGCTCGCCATTCCCATGGCAGACCTGCCCCAGGGCGAGTCCAAACTCACCCTCAATAAATCACCTGGCCCAGGGCTGCTCCACTACCTCACCGCCTACCGCTACCGCCCCAGCGGCAATCTGCCGGGCCGTCTCCAGGGCCTGCGCATCACCCGCAGCATCCGCCCCGCGAATGGCAAAGATGGCGAAGCACTGCTCTACCAGCAGGGGCTCAAGGCCAGCGAGGAGAGGCTAGAGCTCAAGGCTGGAGAGGTGTTTGATATTGGCTTAGAAATGATTACAGACCATCCAGTCAATCATGTGGTGATTACAGATCCACTTCCCGCTGGCCTAGAAGCGGTGGATACCAGCTTTCAAACCAGCTATCCTGCTGCGCTTGAGGCCCAGCAGGATAGCTGGGAGATCGGCTATCAGGAATTGGGGCGCGATCGCATCCTTGCCTACGCTGATCAGCTCGATGCCGGTGTCTATGAGCTGCATTATCTGGCGCGCTCCGTGACGCCAGGCACCTTTCTCTGGCCGGGCGCTGAAGTTCAGTTAGAACATGGGCCCGAGGAGTTTGGTCGAGCAGCGGCGGCTGTCCTAGCGGTTCAGGAGTAACTACAACTGAAATCTGCCAGACGGCATCCAACGGGAGCATGTCACTTTCTGGAGAGCATACCTGTCAATCAGGGTCTGAAAGCACGAGCTTTCGTAGTCATCTAAAAAAGTGACATGCTCCCGCTATGATCTGCCATGGCTGAATTTCCCCTTATAGTAAATCTCAGAAGAATTCGCCAGTCTGACTGAATTCTCACCCAAACAGGCCAAACCTAGATCGTTCAAGCGCAGCTTGTGAGGCCCATGCAGCAGGAAAACCACCTCATCCTCAACCAGGCGATTAATGAGCAGCCCCTCATTGTTACGCCCGAGCTCGCCTTGACTGAAGTGATCCATCGGATGAACCAGGACTGGGGCCGTAGCTGCCAGTTGAGCGAGGGGGCACCTGAGAGCAACCAGGGATTATTGTTTGCCCCACGTCAGCCTCGCTGTGCTCTCATTATGGAAGCAGGAAGGCTCCAGGGCATTTTTACCGAGCGAGACCTCGTCAAGCGCATCGCAGCGGGGCTCCCGCTCCAAGGGCTGAGCGTGGCAGAGGCGATGACCCAGCCCGTCATTGCCCTGGGCGAGCATGAAGTCCCGGACGTGTTTACGGCTTTGGCAGTGATGCAGCGGCATCAAATCCGCCACTTGCCGATCCTCAACGAACAGGGGGGGGCTGAAGGGCGTGATTACCTGCCAGGGGATTCGCTTAACCCTGCCGACAACGGACTTGCTACGGCTGCGCCAGGTGGAAGAGGTGATGGACAGGGAGGTCATTCATGGGCTGCCTTCGGCGTCCCTGGTGGAGATTACTCAGCTCATGGCGCAGCACCGTTGCGATAGCGTGGTGATTGCCACGAGGGGCGCTCAGCAAGGGGAACTGAGGGAGAAAATGGAGCAGATGGGACATCTTCCCCCATTCCTTGAGAGGGGTAAGGCGATCGCCCCTCTCATCCCCACTGGCATCATTACCGAGCGGGACATTATCCAGTTCCAACTCCTAGAGCTCCCCCTGGAAACGGTTCAAGCCCAAAGGGTGATGAGCCATCCCCTCTTCACCATCGGGGCTCACGATTCGCTCTGGCTGGCACACCAAAAATGCAACAGCAACAAATCAGTCGCTTGGTGGTCATCAACCCCCAGGGTGAGCTCCAGGGAATCATCACCCAAGCTGCGCTGATACGGGCCTTGGAACCCCTGCGCAGTGAGGAGCGGAGCAATGATAATATCCTCCGCCTAAAACTCAAGACCCTAGAGCGCCAGGACCAACGCCTGCTCCAAGCCACCACGGCCAAGCTTGAAGAAGCCGTGCTGGTCGAGCGTAGCGCGGGCGAGCGCCGCCGCCAGATTCTCAGTCACGTAGCCCAGGGCGTGGCCGCCCAGATCGGAGAGGATTTTTTCCACTCCCTGGTGGAATCTCTCAGTAAAGCCTTAAAAGTGGACTATGCCTTTATTGGTGAACTGGCTCCTAGGGGCGATCGCATTCGAGTCAAGGCCATTTATGGCCAGGGCCAAACCTTGGACAACTTTGAATATGACCTAGCGGGAACCCCCAGTGCCCAGGTCGTCGGTCAACAGCGAAGGGTCTATCCAAGCCAGGTTGCCCAGCAGTTTCGGCAAGATAGTCTACTTCAAGAGCTTCAGATTGAAGGCTACCTAGGAACCCCCCTCGCCGATTCCTCGGGTCGCCCCTTGGGCCTTCTCACCATCATGAATGGTCGGCCCCTCCAGGAGCTAGAACTGATGGAAGAGGTGCTGAGTATTTTTGCAGCCCGCGCCAGTGGAGAACTAGAACGCCAGCGCGCCGCCGCAGAGCAGGAGCGATTCTTTTCCCTCTCCCTAGACCTGCTTTGTATCGCGGGGCTAGATGGCTACTTTAAACGCATCAATCCAGCCTTTGAACAATACCTGGGATTTTCCCAGGAAGAACTCCTGTCGGAGCCCTTCCTCAACTTTGTTCATCCCGATGACGTTGACAAAACCCTGGCGGAAATGGAGAAACTGGCCCAGGGCAACCCCACCCTCTCCTTTGAAAACCGCTACCGCAACAAACAGAGCAACTCATATCGCTGGTTTCTCTGGACCGCCACGCCCTACATCGAAGAAGGATTGCTCTATGCCACAGCCAGAGACATCACCGAGCGAAAACGGGCAGAGCGACGCTTAAGCCAGCAGGTGGCCCAGCAATCCGCCCTGGCGGAATTGAGCCTGGGAGCCGTTTCTCCCCCAGACCTATCCAGCTTCATGGACGAGATCGTGCAGCAAGTCGCAGAGATCCTTGATGTGGAATATTGCCAAATCCTGGCGCTGACAGAAGACGGCAATGCCCTGCTGCTCCAGGCCGGTGTGGGTTGGCAAGCGGGGCTAGTCGGCCAGGCGACGATCGCCAATGAGCATTCTTCCCAGGCGAGCTACACCCTGCAAAAATCCACTCCCATTGTGGTTGATGATCTGCGCTCAGAGACTCGCTTTGATGGCCCGGCTCTGCTACTAGATCACAATGTGATCAGTGGCGTTAGCGTGGTCATTCCTGGCAAAACAACCCCCTTTGGAGTGATGGGAGTTCACACCCGTCGGCAACGGCATTTTCAACCCGATGAGGTTCGATTTGTGCAATCGGTGGCCAATCTCCTCTCCAGCGCCATTGAGCAGCGGCGATCGGAGGCCACCATTCGTCGGCAGGCTTCGCTGTTGGAAATTGCCACGGATGCAATCATTTTGTATAACCTGGCGCATCGCATCCTGTACTGGAACCCCGGCGCAGAGAAGATTTACGGCTGGTCTGCGGAATATGCGATCGGTTGCGATGCCAATGAGCTGCTGCATTTTGACCCGCCGCCAGAGCTCTCCGACATCGATCGCGCCATGGCTGAGCAGGGCGAATGGCAGGGGGAATTGTCCAACCAAAAAACGAAAGATCAACGGCTCATTGTCGTCCAGAGTCGATGGTCCTTCATGCGGGATCAAACGGGTCAGCCCGAAGCTATTTTGGTCGTCAATACTGACATTACCGAGAACAAGCAACTTGAGATGCAATATCTACGGGCTCAGCGCCTGGAAAGCATTGGCACCCTGGCCGGGGGAATTGCCCATGATCTCAACAATATTTTGACGCCGATTTTGGGCGTTTCTCAACTGTTGTCCCATCAACTCACCCGTGGCGATTCCCAAACCCAGCGTCTGCTAAAAATTCTCCAGAGTAGCGCTGAACGGGGCTCGGCCTTGGTCAATCAAGTCCTGACCTTTTCACGGGGGGTGGAAGGGGAACGGGTCGTGGTGCAGCTACGGCATTTAGTCGCAGAAATTCAGCAGATCGTGTCAGAAACCTTTCCAAAATCCATCGAATTTTGCACTGAGATTCCGAAAGACCTCTGGCCCGTTTGTGGCGATGTTACCCAGTTGCACCAAGTCCTGATGAATTTATCCGTCAATGCGAGAGATGCCATGCCCACGGGGGGGAGGTTGACTATTTCAGCTCACAATTTGACCATTGATGACAACTACTCCCGGATGCATTTAGAAGCCGAAAAAGGCCCTTATACCGTCGTTTCTGTCACGGATACCGGCAGTGGCATCGATCCCAAAATTCTGGAGCAAATCTTTGATCCTTTCTTCACCACCAAGGAGCAGGGCCATGGCACGGGGTTGGGCTTGGCCACGGTGCGCAGCATTGTCAAAAGCCATGGTGGCTTTATTCAGATCGAAAGCGAGCTGGGCCAGGGAACCAGGCTGGAAGTTTATCTGCCTGCTGTGGATGTCGCAGAGGCAGCACCCAGCCTTCCGACTTCGCTCAAGCATGGTCAAGGGGAGCTGATTCTGGTGGTGGATGATGAAACCCCCATTCGGGAAATTACTCAGGCCACCCTAGAGAATTTTAATTATCGAGTCTTGACGGCCCAGGATGGCATTGACGCGATCGCCCTCTACGCCGAACACAAAGATGAGATTGCGGTGGTCATGATGGATGTCATGATGCCAACGATGGATGGCACTGTTGCTGTGCAAACTCTAAAACGGATGAACCCAGCCGTCAAGGTGATCATGAGCAGCGGCCTGGCATCCAATCAAGCTGTTGCCAAGGGCTTAGGTTCAACGGTTCATGCATTTCTGCTCAAGCCTTTCACCTCCGAAACCCTGCTACAGCAAATCAGCCAAGTGATAGGCAGCCAGTGCTGACACTCTGGCTCACGGCGGGATAGTAATACCCATCAAAGTAGGTGACCCGTTGGGGTGCGCTCGGTTCGTAATCGGTGAGGATATAGTCGATGCCTTGCTCCACCAGAAACGCCGCAAATTCGGGGTAGTCACTGGGGGCCTTGCTGAACTCTAGTAGACTCGGGCGTAAGTTTGGCTACCCTTACCCTAAATCCCTCTCCCTTGATGGGAGAGGGATTTCGATCTGGCTCCCCTTCTCCATTTGATGGAGAA
>JAAUQQ010000292.1 GCA_012032745.1 Synechococcales cyanobacterium RM1_1_8 | reverse complement strand
GCCTGGCCACGGTGCTGGAGCAGCAAAACCAATCCCGCGAGGCCCAGTCTACCGCGCCCTTGGGCACCTTGATCCGTCGCTATCCCTACCTCTATGAGCATTGTCTACTGGGCGATGGCAGCACCCTGGAGCAACAGCACACCATCCAGCGGATTCAAGCCCAGCACCAGCGACAGTTTGAGCTAGATCTGTCCCAATATGTCCTGTATCGAGTGCGCTGTGCCCGCGCCTCCCGCAGCAGTCCAGCCGAACTAGAAGCGCTGCAACGGCGCACCCAGACCATTCCCAACCCAACCCTACTGAGCGATCCGGAGCTGGCGGCCTCGGTGCGCCACTTCACTGGCAAGATCGAAGGCAATCAAACCTACCGCGACCTGGCCAAGGGCTTTCAGGCTCAAACCCGTTGTGGCCCGACCTACGGCCACTTCAAGCGAGATATCCACCAATATCTCTCAGCCTCCATTGACCCAGCCTTCAGCAAGCAGCGGTTCAATCAGCAGCTTTGCGGCAATCTACAAGGCATCTTCCCGGACTTGGAGCATCAACCGCTCAATGATTTCCTGATGGTGCGCACCTGCGGCCAACTGCTCAACTTCCTCGTGGTGGAAAACTCGCGCAAGCTGGAGCATTTTACCTTTGTGGATTTGGTGGGCAACATTGGTGCCACGGCCACTACGGGGCTGCTGCTGAAGGTGGTGTTGCTCTGTACCAAGGTCAAGCCTTATCTAGAGAAGCGATTTGCCATTTTGTTTGATCACTATGAGCGGGCGGCCCAGGAATCTGTGCTGTGGCTGGTGCAGGTGCTGGAAAACATCAACGTTGCGTTTAGCACTAATTTTGGCAATGCCAATCTGTCCCTGGTGATTTGAGCTTCCCGATCTCAAGCGATCGGCCCCAAGTGATCAGTTCCAAGCGATCGCCCTCAAGCGGGCAGCCTCAAGCGAGAATCGGGCCATGCTAGCTTAGGGGCAGGGATTTAACCTAGCTGCTCAGCCTTGGTTACGCCGGCTTTGGCCCTGGGGCCGTGGCCTATCCCTACGGCATCCAATCTTCGTCCTTGACTTATTTTTGCGTGGAATCCTCTGCTTCCCAAGACGCTGCGTTACAGGCCGACTTGACCGGGCTTTGCTCGGAGCTGGAGCGCCTCCAGGCTGACTTGCATTACTGTCAGGCCAAGGATTTGATCCAGATTTTGGTGGAGCGCCTCGACCTGTCGGAGCGGGAAAAAAGCAGCCTGGCTCCGGTGCTATCTAGCCTCTCCCAAACCCTGGAACGTCTCGAAACTGGTCGGGTGCAAATCGCCACCTTCGGCATGGTGGGGCGAGGGAAATCCTCCCTGCTCAATGCCTTGATGGGGGAACCCCTGTTTGAGACGGGCGCGCTCCATGGGGTAACCCAAACCATGGAGTCTGCGCTGTGGCAGGTGGAGGCTGAGGAAATGTTGTGGCAGCAGGGCGAGGGGTGGCAAGGTGAGGGGGATCGGGGCGAGGGCAAACCGCTGCGCAAGCTGCGGCTGCAAGCGCCGGGCGGCGGCCAGGCCAGCGTGGAGCTGATCGATACGCCCGGCATTGATGAAGTGCAGGGGGAGGCGCGCGAGGCCTTGGCCCAGGCGGTGGCTGAACGGGCCGATATTATTTTGTTCGTGGTGACGGGCGATATTACCCAGGTGGAGTATGACGCCTTGGCGCGGCTGCGGCAGGCCAGCAAGCCGATTTTGCTGGTGTTTAACAAGATTGATCAATATCCTGAGGCCGATCGCCAAGCGATCTATGAAACCATCCGCGACCAGCGGCTGCGGGAGTTGATTTCCCCCGATGAAATCGTCATGGTTTCCGCTGCACCCTTGGCGGTGACGGCCCGGCGCGGGCTCGATGGCCAGCTCAGGGTCAGCCGCCAGGTGGGCGCACCGCAGATTGCACCGCTGCGGCTGAAGATCCTGGAGGTCTTGGAGCGCGAAGGCAAGTCGCTGATGGCAATCAATACGCTGCTGCTGGCCGATGAAGCCAATGGCCAGATTGTGGCGCGGAAGATGGTGATTCGCGATCGCGAAGCCGATCAGCTGATCTGGAATGCAGCGGTGATCAAAGCCACGGCGATCGCCATCAACCCGATCACCGTCCTGGACCTGCTGGGCGGCGCAGCGGTGGATGTGTATTTAATTCTGTCGCTGTCGAAGCTCTACGGCATTGAGATGGGCGAAGCCGATGCCCTAGCCCTGCTGAAAAAAATTGCCTTGGCCATGGGTGGCCTCAGCCTCAGCGAACTCTTGGCCACCCTCGGGCTCAGCTCGCTCAAGCTATTCCTGGGGGCCGGGGCCGCCGTGACAGGCGGAGCCACCCTGGTGCCCTATGTGTCCGTGGCTGCCACCCAAGCGGCGATCGCCGGGGTTGCCTCCTACGGCATCGGCCAGGTGACCAAGACCTATCTGGCCAATGGGGCAACCTGGGGCGAAGCAGGCCCCAAGGCCACCGCCATGCGCATCCTGGATTCCCTCGATCAAGCCTCGATCTTGAATCGGCTCAAGGGGGAGCTATCGGAGCGGCTGCGATCGCCGGGGCCTAGAGGTCAGAGCCCCCCAGCGCCCGATGGTTCAGCGCCAACGACATTGGATCAATGAGGAAGGCGCTGCCAAATCGAGGGGCGACCCGGCGAAACATGGGTCGCAAAACATGGGTTGCAAAACATGGGTCGCTACTCCCACTCAATCGTCCCCGGCGGCTTCGAGGTCACGTCATAGACCACCCGGTTGACCCCCTCCACCTCATTGACAATGCGATTGGAAATCACCTCCAGCAGCTCATAGGGCGTGCGGGACCAATCCGCCGTCATGCCATCTTCGCTGCTGACGAAGCGCAGCACAATCGGAAAGGCATAGGTGCGCTGATCGCCCATGACGCCGACGCTGCGCACGGGCAGCAGCACCGCAAAAGCCTGCCAGAAGTCGTTGTACATGCCGCGATTGCGGATCTCTTCGCGCACGATGTAGTCGGCATCGCGCAGAATGTTCAGCTTCTCGGCGGTGACTTCGCCCAGGATGCGGATGGCCAGGCCGGGGCCGGGGAAGGGCTGGCGCTTGACGATTTCTTCGGGCAGGCCCACGGCGAGGCCGACTTTGCGGACTTCGTCCTTGAACAGCTTGCGCAGGGGCTCGACCAGCTTGAATTGCAGATCCTCGGGCAGGCCACCGACGTTGTGGTGGCTCTTGATTTTCACCGCGACGCGCTCGCCGGTTTTGGGATCGACGTTGGTGTCGGCGGATTCGATCACATCGGGGTAGAGCGTGCCCTGGGCCAGGTAGTCGAAGGGGCCGAGGGCCTTGGATTGCTCCTCGAAGACGCGGATGAACTCATGGCCGATGCGCTTGCGCTTTTCTTCGGGATCGGTCACGCCTTTGACCTGGGCGAGGAAGCGATCGCGGGCCATGACATATTCCACATTGATGTGAAACTGCTTGTCAAACACCTCCACCAGCCGCTCCGGCTCGCCCTTGCGCATGAAGCCCTGGTCAATGAACATGCAGGTGAGCTGATCGCCGATCGCCTGGTGCAGCAAAAAGGCCAGGGTAGAAGAATCGACGCCACCGGAGAGGGCCAGCAGCACCCGCTTATCCCCGACGCGGGCGCGGACTTCGCGAATCGCCTCTTCCACAAAGGCTTCAGTGGTCCAGGTGGGTTCACATTCGCAGATGTGATAAACGAAATTGCGGATCAGGGCCATGCCGCCGATGGAATGGACCACCTCGGGGTGGAACTGGACGCCGTAGAGCTTGCGATCGTGGTTGGCGATCGCCGCATTGGGCGTATTGTCCGTGTGGGCCATGATCTCAAAGCCCTCGGGCAGCTGCATGACCGAATCGCCGTGGCTCATCCACATGGTGCTGCCCGCTTCCACATTGGTCAGCAGGTCCGTGGGGTCGTCGATGTGGAGCGAAGCCTTGCCATACTCGGCCCGGTTGGCCGCTTCGACGCGGCCACCCAGTTGCTGCACCATCAACTGCATCCCATAGCAAACCCCCAAAATGGGAATGCCCAGGTCCCAAATCGCCGGGTCGCAGTGGGGCGCATGGTCGGCATAGACCGAGCTGGGGCCGCCGGAGAGAATAATGCCCTTGGGGTTGAGCTGCCGGAGCTGCTCGGCGCTGGTGCGATAGGCGATCACTTCGGAATAGACCTCGGTCTCGCGGATGCGGCGGGCGATCAATTCAGAATATTGGGAGCCAAAATCGAGGATGGCAATCATTTGGCGATTGATGTCCAGAGTCTGGGGTTTAGTCGAAACGGATTCGGGGGAGGAAACCACGGCAATGCCCTGTTGGAAACGATGAAGGGGCATCCCAGAAGCTGAGATGCGGGGGGAGAGTAAGGAACTGTAAGGACCAATTTAGGCTGAAACGCCGCCCAAGGGGGGGGATCACTTCGCGGCGCTTAACGGGGACTTTACGGGTCACGTTAACTAGATCGCGATGGGAAGCAGCATCACGAGGGGGAATCCAGCCAGCGGATCGTGAGATAAACGGCTGGATTAGCTTGGCGAAACAGGGATGGGCAGAGGTTAACCGTTCAGAGTTTAGCAACTTTGACCCTGCGTCAAATGCGACAGACCGTCTCAAATGCGACGGCCTGTCTTTTGACCAAATCTGGTCAGGCTTTCGATAATGGTGTCAGTTCCTTTAAGCACAACGAGCCACGGTATCGAATGAAAGCTTTCCTCAAAGTCCTACTGGCGACTGTCACCGCAGCGTTCCTGATCGCGGTTGTACCTGGCTTCGCTGGCCCTGCCCAAGCGGCTAATGTTGCAGCCGGTGGTCAGCTCTTTTCAGGCAACTGTGCAGTGTGTCACGTGGGCGGCAACAACACGATCATGAACATCAAGACACTCAAGACAGATGCCCTGGAGAAGTTTCTGGATGGCTATGGCCCAGCCCACAATCCGGAGGCGATCGTTAAGCAGGTCACCTATGGCAAGGGCATGATGCCTGGGTTCCGCAACCGTCTCACTGAGGATGACATTGCAACATTGCAGCCTATGTCCAGGAGCAATCGGAGAATGGCTGGCAGTAGGCTGCTGGGGGCAGTCCTGGGCATTGGGATTTGCCTAGCCCTGGTGACAGGCTTGGGGCAGAGGGTTTGGGCAGCCCCAGCCCAGCCCTCTTCCCCGAGCAACCTGGAAGGCAACCTGGAAGGCAAGCCGCAAGCCCTAGGGGCTGGAACAAGGCCATCCATGGACCTTGGGGCAGAAGCTTACGCCGCCGGTCGTTATTCCGAGGCGCTGGAGCGGTTCACCGAGGCAATTCCCCAGGCTCCTGCCCTGGCCTATGGCAATCGCTGCCTCGTGCAGCTCAAGCTCGCCCATTATCAGGAAGCCTTTATAGACTGCACCGCATCGCTGCGTCTTCGTCCCCATCAAACCAGCACTCAACTCAACTTGGGTGTTGCCTGTCACCAGTTGGGTCGCTATGGTGAGGCGATTGAGCAGTATCAAAAGTTACTGTCTCAAGATCGGCGGGATTATCGGGCCTATTACAATCAAGGCCTGAGCCAGGCCGCTCTGGGAGAGGCTGAGCAGGCCTTGGCCAGCTATGGATTGGCGTTGAAGTGGGGAATCTCCCAGGGGCAAACGCCCATCGATCAAGCGATTATTTATAGCGATCGCGGTGCTGTTGAGCTAACCCTGGCTAACTATCCAGCAGCAGTTGCCGATTTCAGCCAGGCCATTGAGCTTGATCCCAGCGATGCCTGGGCTAGGTTTAACCGAGGCTGTGCCTATCATCGCAGCGCCGAGTTGGCGGCTGCGATCGCGGACTTTAGCTGGGTGATTGACCAGGGGACTGCCCAGCTTGAAGCCAGAGAGGCCGCAGGAACAGCGCTGGCTGAGGGCAATCCCATGGCCCCGATCGAGCAACTGGCCCAGGCCCATTTCAATCGCGGCCTGGTCCATGCCCAGACGGGGCAGAGACAGGACGCAGTGCGGGATCTTCGCAAGGCCGCGCTGCAATTTGAACAAGCTGGGATTGAAGCGGCAGCGGCCCAGTCATGGCGACTGCTGCGCCGCTGGCAGGCCGATCCCGCTTCGGCGCTAGCTTAACTAATGGGGTGTTCGGGGGGCTATAAGTCCCGCGCTGTACCTGAAAGGTCAGCGTCGGGATACATGGAGACCCCGCGTAGATTGAGGGGCTCGATGCCCCGAAAATCGACACACTATCTATCGGTTCTAACGGGAGGTGTAAATCTGTTAGAATGTAGCTATGTTGAATTTGACCTACAGCTACCGAATCTATCCAGGACTTGACCAAGAAGCTCAAATGCTTGACTGGTTGGAGCAATGCCGTCGCGTGTATAACTACGCACTGGCAGAGCGCAAGGACTGGATCAACTCGCGTAAATGTTTGGTCAACGCTTGTAGTATCAGACAGGAATACATCATCCCTGCTGACGCACCCTACCCCGACTACTACAAAC
>JAAUQQ010000291.1 GCA_012032745.1 Synechococcales cyanobacterium RM1_1_8 | reverse complement strand
ATTCGCATTGCCAATCTTGTGACAGGTGGAGCAGGGAGCGATCGCCTTTTCGGCACCAGCGCCCAGGACGATATTTTGGCGGCGAGGGCAACAATACCCTGTTTGGCAATGGCGGCAACGATCGCTTCTACGCCGGTGCTGGCAATGACCAAATCTTTGGCGGCAGCGGCAATGATCGGGTCCAAGCGGGAGATGGCAACAACACCGTCTTTGGCAATGGCGGTAATGACATCATCACGACCGGCGTTGGCAACGATCGCATCTTTGGCGGCAGCGGCAACGATAAATTCAGCAGTGGTGCAGGCAACGATGTGATTTACGGCAACGGCGGCAATGATTGGTTTGATGCTGGCACCGGCCATGACCGCATCTTTGCGGGCAGTGGAAGCGATAGGTTTGTGCTCAATGCAGGCGAGGGACAAGTAGACATTTTCAACTATGGCGTTGGTGATAGTTTCGCCCTCAACAGCGGCCTAAGCAGCGACACCATCTCCTTGCAGGTGCGTGGTGGCAATACGATCATCAGCAGCGGCAGCGATGTATTAGCGCGCCTGCGCGGGGTTCAGGTTAGCGAGATAACCTTTGCCTAAATCATAGGGCTGCTTAGATCCGGCATGATCCAAACCTGATCTTTCCCGAATTTGGCATCGCTAAACGATGCCAGATCTCCGGTGGGGGTAACGCAACAGCCGGGAGAAGGGGAGACGGCTCGGAGCCCCTCTCCCCTTGAGAGAGAGGGGGTTGGGGTGAGGGCAGCCAAACTTACGCCCGAGTCGACTAGGGCCATGGCAATGCCTTAATTAAGCCTTGCGGGCAATGGCGGACTCCAATTCTAAAACCGCCGATTTTGCCTGACTTAATCGCTTTCTCAATAGACTGATCTCATCAGTCTTACCGAAATACTGATCCCCTGATTTCCCCAGCATTTTATCTTTGCCTTCCATTAATTCCGCTAATGCATCAATGGCAGCTTGAGTGCGCTCAAACCGTCTCATCAAGGATTGGGCAACATCCGCTTCCTGATTGGCTAGCTTTCCCAATACCTGAATGCGCTCCTGAATTTTTCGGGCAATGCTGTCCATGCGCTGGCCTGCTAAAAACGTCTGCCCACTGAGAACGCTAATGTCGGAAGCGGCGCGACTGATGCCACCAAGTCGTATGCGAGAATGGTGAGCTAAAATGGAGACCTGAAGGGCTAAATGCTTGGCCTGATTGCTAACCTCTTTGATCACGATTGAAATTTCATGGACAGTATTGAGCTCACTGGAGAGATCTTGGCTAATATTGATGATTTTTTGCGTATTGTCTGCGATTGAATCTACACCGCTCAAGGTTTCACTCAAAACCCGTCGCCCCTCTGTAGACAAAAAACGAGAAACCTGGACAAGCTTCCAGTTTAGGGCTGCAATTTTGCCGTTTTTTTCAACCAATTCAGCCTGCTGTTGTTCCAAGAGCTGGTTGTAATCTCTAAGGGCAATGGTGCGAATTTCCAGCAGCCGATTGGTCTCTGCCGCTTCTAGCTGGGCCTGCTTGAGGCCAGAGACAGATTGCTTGAGGATCTGGCGCTGTTGGTGGACCATGTGGGCGACCATGGCGAAGATGCGGGAGTGGGCCAAGAGCAATAGGTGAGTGTCCAGTAGGCGCGGTCGCCCATCGGCACAGATCACCACAATAGGCTCCGCAATGGTTTCTTTGGAGCGATTGATAGCCCGGTGGGCTGCATTATAGATTTTGCATTCAGCCGCCAGCACCATGGGGATATCGTTGACAGATTCGAGCAAGACTCCCAAGGGGCGATTGAGATACACTTCATAGCCGAAGCGGCGGCTCACTCGTTGATGGAAGCGCTGTCGAGAGACCATGCCAGCAATCCTATCGCCTCTCAAGACAATCACCCCAGGCAGTTGAGGATTGGCTTCAAACTGTCGATCTATTTGGCGGGCGGGCACCGTATCCTGGGCCAAAAAATCATGCATCAGCAACGCCCCCAAAGTTGCCTCTGGCCCAAAATGTGTAGAATTCATGACACCCTAACTCGGTCTATGGAACGATGGGATCCATGGGGCAGGGCTAGCCTTACCCACAGATCCGTAGATGCTGCCATTTTATTGGCTGGGCCTTATGGAAAGTTTAAGGGCAGATGATTTATCTGTGAAGGAAGCTGCGGAATAGCAAGTCTAGGCTAGGAAGCATTCGCGAGGGGAAGGCTGGGGATTGGTTCAGTCTGGGATTTTTCCCTAGCCAATTGCCCCATCGCCAATTGAGCAGTCCCATAGGCGGCTTCTCCCTGGTGGGCCATTTCGGTGGGCAATTGCAGCCGCCGCTGGCGAATCAACCGCCAGGCTTCATTGTTTGCGCCGCCCCCCGCTGTCATCACCCGGCGCAGCGGCGTCGCGCCCAGGGCTTGCAGTTTGCCATAGCCCTCTGCTTCAATGCGGGCCATGCTCTCCAGGATGCCGTGGAGGAAAGCCACATCGTCGTCGGGTCGAGGGCTGAGGCAGGGTTGGAGGTTCGGGTCTGCCGTGGGGAAACGTTCGCCCGGTTTGGGAAGTGGGTAGTAGATCATCGGTGATGGGACGGTGGGATCGATCTGGTGGCTGAGTGTGGAAAGTTCTGCGTCGCTAAACAGTTGTCTCAGCACCGCACCGCCCGTGTTGGAAGCACCGCCCACCAGCCAGAGGTCGCCTAAGCGATGGCTGTAGATACCATAGGTTGCATCATCAACTCTGGTTTTGCTCAACAGCTTCAGCACCAGCGTTGAACCCAGGGATGTCACGGCTTCGCCGGGTTGGCGGATGCCGCTGGCCAGGAAGGCAGCGATGCTATCGGTTGTACCAGCATGAACTATGCAGGTGGGATTGAGCGAGAAGCGCTGGGCGATCGCCGCCGTCACGGTCCCAATCGCTTCCCCCGGTATCATTACCCGAGGCAGTTGGGGCTGGCCTGGACTTTGCCACAACCAATCGGGGTAGGCCAAGATCCCAGGGTCATAGCCCAGCTTCAATGCATTGTGGTAGTCCGAAATTCCAAGTTGGCCATGCAATAGAAACGCCAGCCAGTCCGCCTGGTGGAGCAGTTTCCAATCCGGGGGAATTTGGCCCAGCTCCTGTTGCCACCAGAGCAGCTTGGCGAGGCTGGACGTTGCACTGCAAACCCTGTGGTTGGGCGGGGCGATCGCCCTGACCTGGGGAAGAACGGCCTGGGCGCGATCGTCGTTGTAGAGCAGGGGATCGGTCTGGGGAGCGCCCTGGCCATCGCACAGCAGCACGGTGCCGGAGGTGCCGTTGATGGCGAGGTGCCGGAGGGTTTGGGCGATCGCCCCAGGCAGGGCTGCGAGGAGTTCGAAGAGGCTGGATTGCCAGAGATCAAGGAGGGGGCGATCGCCCGGCTCAAAGGCAATGCGATAGTGCCATTGGATGCGGCAGGCAGAATCCAGGGCCATGGCCCGCGCCCCCGAGGTGCCAAAATCGATGCCGAGACTAAGGGTCATGGGTGGTGTTCTCCGTTGGGATTCGCATCGCAAAGGTGGGTTGGGGGCGCTCGCCGCCGAGGGTGGCGAGCATAGTTGCCTGTCGGACTGACCAAATAATGCTAGTGGACACCGGTACCTCAGGGAAACGAGGGTTTCGTCGCCATTTTGACGGAAATCCGCCAAGCCCCCTGATAGGATTTGGCACTGCTCAGTTTTCGGATGACACCGGGAGCTGAGGTCAAAAGCTGAGGGTGATGTAAGGAAAGCGATGCGACTAGAGCAGATCCAAGCTTTTTTGGCCGTGGCCGAGACCGGCAGTTTTCAGCGAGCCGCCCAGCAATGTGGCGTCACCCAGTCCACCATTAGCCGCCAGATCCAATCCCTCGAAGCCACGGTCGATCTGCCCCTGTTCCACCGGGGAGCCAAGGCCAAGCTGACCCTGGGCGGCGAGCAACTGCTGCCCCGCGCCCGCCGCATCTGCCAGGAATGGAGCCAGGCCCTCAGCTCCCTGGAAACCCTGCGCCTGGGAGAACAGCCGGAGCTTTGCATCGCCGCGATTTCCTCCCTCTGCGCCCACGACCTGCCCCCCGTGCTGGAACAGTTTGGCCGGGACTATCCCCAAACCCAGCTCCGGGTGACGGCCCTGGGCAGCGATCGCGCCCTCAAAGTCCTCCGCGATGGCCTGGTTGATGTGGCGATCGTAATGAACAATCCCTTCTTGACCCACAACGCTGAAGTCTTTGTGGAGTATCTTTACGAAGAGACGATTCAGGTTTTGATGTCGGCCCAACATCCCTTAGCCAGCCTCAAAGTCATTCCCTGGATAGAACTAGCCCGCTATCCCCAAGTTGTGTTCAAAGACGGCTATGGGATGCAGCGCCTGGTTCAAGAACAGTTCAACAAGCAGGGCCTGGAGCTGCGGGCCTCCGTCGAACTCAACACGCTGGATGCCTTTCGGGGCATGGTGCGCCAGGGCAAATCCCTCGCCCTGCTGCCCCGCATGGCCCTGGCTGAGGCCCTGGGCGATCCGACCCTGGCGGTGCGCAGCCTCGGCCACCCAGAGCTGAGCCGCCAAGTGGTGCTCGTGACCACTCGCGATCGCTACGATCCCCCCCATCAAACACTTCTGTGATTTAGTACAAACATCCCTAGGAGCCAATAGCCAGGCGAAGCGACTCCCATCCTAATGCTGTTCCCAGACCCCACGAGAGCCTAGCCTTTTACTGAGTGACGCCTGGAGTGACGCCTGGAGTGACTGACGCCTGGAGTGATGCCTAGAGTGAAATTCTATGAGTGAAGCCTTTCGCAACCTGCTCAAGCAAGTGGGCAGTGGCACCCACACGAGCGAAGCCCTGACCCGTGATGAAGCTGCCCAGGCCACCGAACTGATGTTGCGCCAGGTGGCAACCCCGGCCCAAATCGGGGCCTTTATGATCGCCCACCGCATTCGCCGCCCCAGCGCCGAGGAAATGGCGGGGCTGCTGGATGCCTACGAAACGCTGGGGCCGAGCTTGCCGCCCCTAGCCTCAGGCCAGCCGGTGTTGGTCCTGGGCAATCCCTTTGATGGGCGATCGCGCACAGCCCCCGTCGCCCCGCTGATTGCCTTGCTGCTGTCGGCGGCGGGCTGCCCCGTGCTGATGCATGGGGGCCGAACCATGCCCACCAAATATGGCGTGCCCTTGGTGGATCTCTGGCAGAGCTTGGGGGTGGATTGGACGGGGCTGAGCCTGGAAGCCCTCGGCCAGGTGTTCGCCCGCGCCCAGGTGGGCCTGGTCTATCTGCCTCGGCATTTTCCCCTGGCCGAGGGATTGACCCAATATCGCGAAGAATTGGGCAAGCGTCCCCCCCTGGCCACCCTGGAGCTGGTTTGGAATGCCTATGGCGGGCGATCGCGCTTGGCGGTGGGCTATGTCCATCCGCCGACGGAGGAGCGATTGATGGGAACCCTGGCCCTGCGGGGCTGTGACGATTTCATCATGGTCAAGGGCCTGGAGGGAAGCTGCGACTTGCCCCGCGATCGCACCGCCATCATCAGCGTCCACCGCCAGGGTTCCGCCACCCGCCTGCTGCTCCATCCCCAGGACTACGGCTTGGGCGGCAAAGAAGTGGCCTATGGGACATTGGCGGATTGGGCGGCCCAGGCCCAGACCTGCCTGGCGGGGGAATCGGGCGAGCTAGAGCCTGCTCTGCTCTGGAGTGGCGGCTTCTATCTCTGGCAGATGGAGCTGGCCCCTAGCCTGGAGGCAGGCATCGATCGCGCCAAAACCCTGGTGAGATCGGGGGCGGTGCAAGCCCAATTGGAGAGCTTGATCCAGATCTGGGCGGACGATCAAAGCTGCCACCCCGAAGCTGTCACTTTGAATCTGTGACTCTTCTTGAATCTGTGACTCTTCTTGAATCTGTGACTCTTCTTGAATCTGTGACCCTTCCAAGCCAGCCTCCCCCAACCCTGATTACCGGGCTGGTGCTGGCCGGAGGCCAGAGTCGCCGCATGGGCCAGGATAAAGCGCTGCTGTGCTGGCGGGGCGAGGCGCTGCTAACCCGAACCTGTCGCCTTGCCCTGGGCTTGGGCGATCGCCTCTGGGTGATCACCTCTCGCCCGGACACCTACCGCCCCCACCTGCCCCCCGGCTGTGGGATCCTGCTTGAGCCGCCGATTGCGCCTGGGGCGCGATCGCCCGGCCCGCTCCTGGCCCTGGCGCGGGGCCTGGCCGCTGTAGAAACGGATTGGGCGCTGCTGCTGGCCTGCGATTTGCCCTGTCTGAGGGCGGTTGATTTGCAGCGAGCGGCGGCTGATTTGGCTGGATTACCGGCTGCGGTGGCGGCCTATTTGCCCAGGGCGGTTTTGTCCCAAACTGCTGGCCCCGAACCGGCTGTTTCTCAACCTGGCCCCATCGCCCCCCAGCCTGGGAGCCCCTGTGCGGCTTCTATCGCCGGAGCTGCTTGGCCTCCCTCCAGCGGGCAGTGGCGCGGGGAGAGCGATCGCTGCAAGCCTGGCTGCGGCAGCTCGCGCG
>JAAUQQ010000290.1 GCA_012032745.1 Synechococcales cyanobacterium RM1_1_8 | reverse complement strand
GGAGAAGGGGAGACGGATCGGAGCCCCCTCTCCCACAAGGGGGAGAGGGGGTTGGGGAGAGGGGGGGCAAAAACTTACGCCCGCGTCTACTAGGGCATCCATTGTTGCTGCGGCAATGGCGATTGCGGAGGCATTGGGCATTGAGTGCTGCTGGCGGAGCTTGGTCTGCCCCGGTGGATATTGGGCGGGCGATATCACCTCGCCCTGGGGGTGGATCGGAGTCCAGTTCCATCCCTCAGCAAACCCTGCCGCTTCCTTCAGGGAACTCTCATCCTGGGGCGGGAGCCCCCGGCTAGAGTGGAGGCATTAGGGCGAGTCTGGCCCGATCGCCCCTCCCTCAGCACCCCATGGAAGGTAAAATGTCCCAAAGCAGCAGCCAACGTTTGAAGTCCAAATCTCTGAAGTACATTGTGATGGCCGCCGCGATCGCAGGTCTGGTTATTCTCGCCCAGCAATTTGATCTCCAAAGTCTATTTCGCGATGCCCTGGCCTGGGTGGATGGCTTGGGGGCTTGGGGGCCGATCGCCTTCATCGCCATCTATAACTTCGCCACGGTGTTGTTTCTGCCGGGTTCCCTGCTGACCCTCGGCGGCGGTGCCATTTTTGGCCTGCGCAATGGCTCGATCATCGTGTTTGTCGCAGCCACCCTGGGAGCCACCTTTGCCTTCTTGATTGGTCGCTACTTGGCGCGCGACGCGATCGCCCAAAAAATCGAGAGCAATCAGAAATTTAAAGCGATTGACCAGGCGATCGCCCAAGCAGGCCTCAAAATCGTCTTCCTTACCCGCCTCTCCCCGGTCTTTCCCTTCAATTTGCTCAACTACGCCCTGGGCCTGACCCGCGTTTCCCTCAAGGACTATGTCCTGGGCTCCATCGGCATGTTGCCTGGCACGATCCTCTATGTCTACCTGGGCTCCCTGGTGGGTGACTTGGCCCAGCTCGGTCAGGAATCTGCTGTGGTGGATCCAACCACGGCCAAAATCCAGCTCGCAGCCAAAGTCATCGGCCTGGTGGCCACCCTGGGCGTGACGATCTATGTGACCAAAGTGGCAAAGAAAGCCCTGGATCAGAGCGTCACAGACCATTCCCTGGGTTAGAGAGGGACTCAGCGGGCTCGATGGATTTTTTGCCCAGGACTGCTTGCGCCTAACTGCTTGCGCTCGACGAACTGCCCTCGCCTGCCAGCATTCTCCCCAGAACGTTCCCCAGCCCTCCTATGTCCCAAACCCAAACCCAGACCCCAGCCCAGCCCATCACCTATCTGCCCGAAGATGAGTTCAACCGAGAACTATTGGCCCAGGTCCATCCCCCCGATTGGATCAACCCAGCCCCAGCCCAGCAATATGACTTGGTCGTGCTCGGAGCGGGCACGGCGGGCTTGGTGGTCGCTGCCGGAGCGGCGGGCCTGGGGCTGGGGCTCAAGGTGGCGATAGTCGAAAAACAGATGATGGGGGGCGACTGCCTCAATGTCGGCTGCGTACCGTCTAAATGCATCATTCGCTCCTCTCGCTTGGCCGCAGAGATGGCCCAGGCAGGGGCCTATGGGATCCAGCCGCCCGATACAGTACCGGTGGACTTTGGCGCAGTCATGGCTCGGATGCGCAAGCTGCGGGCGGGCATCAGCCACCACGATTCCGCCCAGCGGTTTCAGGGTTTGGGCATTGATGTCTTTTTGGGGGCGGGGCAATTTGTGGGGGATGGAGCGATCGCCGTCGAAGGCCGCCGCCTCAACTTCAAAAAAGCGGTGATCGCCACCGGGGCGCGGGCGGTTCGGCCCCAGGTGCCCGGCCTAGCGGAAGCGGGCTTTTTGACCAATGAGACGGTGTTTTCCTTGACCGAACTACCCCGGCGCTTGGCAGTGATCGGCGGTGGCCCGATCGGCTGTGAACTGGCCCAGGCTTTTCACCGCCTAGGCTCGAAGGTGACGTTGCTCCATCGCCATGGCCATCTGTTGGACAAGGAAGATCCCGATGCAGCGGCGATCGTCCAGGGGCAGCTCGCCCGAGACGGGGTGGCCTTGGTGCTCCAGGCTCAGCTCGAACGGGTGGAGCTGGGCGCGGAGGGCAAGGTGCTGCATTACCGCGATCGCAGCGGCCAGGAAAGCCATGTGGTGGTCGATGAAATTTTGGTGGGCGCGGGTCGCCAGCCCAACGTCACTGGCCTGGGCCTAGAAACCGTAGGCGTGGCCTTCGATCCCCGGCGGGGCGTCCAGGTCAACGACTACCTGCAAACGACCCATCCCAGGATCTATGCAGCGGGGGACATCTGCATGGATTGGAAGTTCACCCATGCTGCGGATGCCGCTGCTCGGATTGTGATCAAAAACACGCTGTTCTCGCCATTTGGCCTGGGCAAGTCAAAGCTGAGCGGCTTGGTGATGCCTTGGGTTACCTTCACAGCCCCGGAAATTGCCCATGTGGGCCTGTATGAACGGGAAGCCCAGGCCCAGGGAATTGACTACGAGGTGATTCAGATTGCCATGGCGGGGGTGGATCGGGCGATCGCCGATGGCGAGACCGAGGGGTTCCTAAAGCTCATCCATGCCAAGGGATCAGACAAAATTTTAGGCGCGACGATTGTGGCAGCCCACGCTGGGGAAATGATTAGCGAGATCACCACCGCTATGGTGACCCATCAGGGACTGAGTAAACTTTCAAACGTAATACACCCTTACCCCACTCAAGCAGAGGTAATAAAAAAGGCTGCGGATGCCTATAAGAGGAAATTACTGACATCAACTACCCAAAAGCTACTTAAACTACTGAGCAAGATCTCTTAAAAACAGGGATTCGCAGAAATCTCAATCGCGACTGTTCCTGCAAAAGACAAAAGCACAGCCTGGGGCTGTGCTTTTGTCTTTCAGGGGTGTTCAGAGCTTGGCTCTCCAGGTCGATGTTTTGACAACATTGCAATGAATTTTTCTGTGGCCTAGTACTCCAAAAACCATAGGTTGATTTCGCCCCTCCGAGCCCCAATGATTGAGTAGCGGGGTGAGGGGCCTAACCCTCTTTGCCCTACAACTATTCAGGGGTTTAGCTGATTGAATCAAGCGGAGAATTTGTATTAATTGTGACAGGGGTCTGACCCCTGTTTCCAAGCGAATCTCCAGGGTGGTATATGTATACACAAAGGGATTCGAGGGGTTTCACCCCTCAGTCAAGATGACTTCAATTGTGATGTTTGACACTTTGAAATTCCTTAAACCTCCGTCAAAACCAAGAATCTGATCGGATTAAATAGTGGATTCAAATGTCGCCTAGACAACAAAAAACGGGTCTACAAGTCTCAAAAAACCTGCTTTTTAAAGATGCGATAGGGAGATGCTCGTTGCTTGCTTCAGCTTCTTTCTACGGGTATAGTCGAGTAATAATTGCGAAGGCAATTAATTTGAAGCACCGCTTTTTTTGTGGGCTTTTCTAGGCCCGGCGGCCCATTCCCCATGGGAATGGTTGAGGTTCCCTATTCAGGGTTTGAACCTCTAACTTGACCGCTGAAACGCTTACTTCAAGGACATTGTGAATATTTCAGTAAGCTGGGCTTTGCCCACGGGCTTATTCCTCTGCACTGCTAGTTTGGGCAGCCAGGGGCGGGCGATCGCTACTGGTCCTGTCGATGTAACTTTTACTTCGGCAGAGAAAAATAAACCGTCCTCCGCCTGGGTTGCGCAATCCGTCTCACCCGATGAGATCGCCGACCTCTCCCAGGCTGCGGAGGATTTACTACCGGCCACCGGGCCGCTGGAGGTGACCGGCCAGGCCGTTCTGTTCCAAGAAGGCAGCGAGACCTCCGGGCGACTACGGGGCACGGTTGTGTATCCAATTCGAGATTCGCTACTGGTGGGGGCCGAAGCCGACTTGGCCTTTGGCGAGGCCTTCGGCGATGGTGACGGGCTGTCGCTGAAGCTGAATGAGCTTTACGCCGCCTATGCCCCTCCGGCAGTCCCGGAGCTGCGCTTGGTCGGCGGGCTGATGGACTTGACCTCATACTTCGATCGCAACAGCTTTGCCAAGGATCGAACCACCCATTTCTTCAACCCCGTCTTTGCCACCAACCCGGCTCTCAGCGCTGTGGGGGTGGGGTCCAAGCCCGGTGTGTTGATCAATTGGAGCCCGCTCGATGCCCTGGAATTTAAGGCGGCGGGGTTTTCCTCTAGCCGCGCCATTGATCAATGGGCCTTGGATGCCTTTGCGGGGGAGGTGGGGTTCGCTGGCAGAACGCCATTGTTCGGGCCACCTACAGCAATGCCCGAGAGGCGGGGAGCAACGATGGCTTTGAAGAAATTTTCCAGTTCGATCGCGGGGGCGGGCGCTTTGGCTTGGAGGAGGACGATCGCGAGGAGGCCTTTGGTTTAAATGGTGAATATTTTGTCCCCGGCACCCAACTGGGCCTGTTTGGCCGCTATGGCCACTATCGAAATCTGGAATTGGAGGAGGGGGGCAACACCTACAGTTTTGGTCTCAACTGGCTGGACCTGGCCCGCGCGGGCGATCGCTTGGGGTTGGGCTATGGTCGGTCGCTGTCCCAGGGGGATCTGCGCCGGGATCGGGGCGATCGCCGCCCCGATGTCTTGGAAGCCTTCTATGATTTTCCGATTTCTGGGCGCACCCGCGCGGCGGTCTCGCTCCAGGGACAGGATGAATTTTCGGAGACGGTGTTTGGTTTCCGCATCAAGGCTTCGTTTTGAAGGCTTCGTTTTAGCGGCCCGGCAAAGTTGGTTCTACAACGCGCTGGATGGATCGGAGTAATGGATCGGAGTAGATGAATTGAACGGATTGGAGAGGTCATACAGGTGGGCAATGGCGATCGATGGCTAGACGGTGAAAGGGGTAAGGCTGAATTGGCAAAGCTGTGGCACGGAGAGCGGAGCATGTCTGAACAACGCTTGAGCAGGGGAACTAGGGGGCCATCGCAGTTCCGATCGCGGTTCCAATTTTGCTTCCAGTTGCCATCTCTGGGCTTGGGTTTGGCCGCCAGTTTGGGGGCGGGATTGGGAGCAGCAGGCTGGATGGGCGATCCTGCCCTGGCGCTGAACCCAGTCCAGGGGAAGCCAGGCGAGCTCAGCCAATCTCAGCCAGGGCTGCGGATCGCCGCCTCTAGCGCCGAACTGGCGGGCTATGATTTTCTGACCAAGGGCTGGATTGACGATGCGATCGCCGCCTTTGAAACCGCCCTCACCGAAACCCCAAACTCCCTCACCGTGCGGCGGGGCCTGGCCATGGCCTACCAGCGAGCGGGGCGGGACGAGGCTGCTTGGCAGGCCTACGGCGCTGTTTTGGAGCTGGATCAGGACGATGAAACGGCCCTGCGGGCCAGGGGGGAAATGGGGGTCTATCGGCCAGAGTGGCAGCGTTCCGGCATTGCAGCCCTAGATCGGTTTTTGACCCTCCAGCCTGGAGCCGCAGCCCAGCGAGCCCAGCGGGCGCTGCTGTTGGGTTACCAACAGGACTTTGCAGCGGCGATCGCCGACTACGACCTGCTCTTGGCTGACGACAACGCCGCCGCCCTGCCCCCGGCGCTGTTGCCTAACCTCTGGGTAAATGCCGCCCAGATCTACACCTATGGCGATCGCGTCGCCACGGCCCTGGCCCTGTTCGAGCGCCATCGCCAGGCGGGGGGCCAGCTGGATGATTCTGCGACCCTGGCCTATGGTGCTGCGCTGCGCCAGTCTGGGCAAGCGGCGGCAGCGATCGCCCTGCTCGAACCCTTTAGCCCCGCCGATGCAGGCCAGGCCTTTGAAGGGCGCTTCGTCCCTGGCCCTGGCCCGATGGGGAAAACAGCGATCCGGAGCGCGCGCGCGCCGTGCTGCGGCCCCTGCTCGATCCCCTGCCCCAGGATTTAGTTCAGCGGCGGGCGATCGCCGCTGCCCTGCTGCCCCTAGAGCCCACGCCGGAGCTGCTACCGGCGATCGAGGCCCTGCTGCTCGATCCCGAGCCGGATCCGTTCTTGCGATTCCGCGCTGCCCAAATCCAGCTCCAGCAGGAAAACTGGGCAGCGGCAAGGGCCAACCTGCTGGCCTACCAGGCTGCCACACCGGAGCTGGACATCGGCACCGAGTTTTTGCTCGCCGAGCTAGATCGCCAGGCGGGGGATTTGGAGGCCAGTGGCGATCGCTATGCCAGCCTCACCACCCAGGCCCCCCAGGAAGCCCAGCAGCTCGATGCCCTCCGGGGCCTGGCTGCCATCCGCTTCGAACAGCAGCGCCTAGATGAAGCCGAACAGCTCTATCGCCAGTTGATTGCCCGACGGAGCGATGACCTCAACGGCCGCCAGACCTTTGCCGAACTACTAGCAGCCCAGGACAAGCCCAAACAGGCCCTGGCTCAATTTGCAGCGGCCCAGGCCCTGGCCCTGAAAAGCGCTGCCGCTGCTGACACAGCCAGCCCCGACACCGCCATTTCCCTGCTCGTGCGCCAACGCCAAATTCGCCGCAGCTTCCTCCGCCGCCGAGGCTTTCAACCCCGCTGGGAGCGCTACTAGCCACCGATCCAACGATCCCAGCTTCACCCCCAGCTTCATACCCCACCTCCCCACCTCCCCACC
>JAAUQQ010000289.1 GCA_012032745.1 Synechococcales cyanobacterium RM1_1_8 | reverse complement strand
CCTGGCTTAAGCTTTAAGGTATAGCCGTTTTTTTATACTGAAGCTTTATATTTGAATGATGTTTTTACAATGATTTGTCCGGACGTATCTACGAATACCGAATGCCCAGAGAAAAAATGGTCTTCTTCCCTGCTGAGGTGAGAGCTGGGCGATCGCCAGGGCACCCTAATGCCAGTCAGGGCCAGGCTAAAACAAATTGCTTGTCATGCCCCATGGTTTTTTCTCCAAGCTCTGTTCAGTTGCCCCCCGCCCCAGTCGCCCCAACGCCCCAAGCCGTTCTTCAGCAATATTGGGGCTATTGCCAATTTCGTCCTGGCCAGGAAGCGATTATTCAAGCCTTAATCGACAGCCAAGATACCTTAGCGGTCCTACCGACAGGCAGTGGTAAGTCTTTGTGCTTTCAGATACCTGCCCTTTGCCGTCCGGGACTGACCCTAGTGGTGTCACCCCTGATTGCATTAATGGAGGATCAGGTCGCAGATTTACAGCGGCGCGGGGTGGCCGCAGCGGCCTTGCACAGCCAGCGGACCAAGGTGGAGCGGCAGGCGATGGGGCGATCGCTCCCCCAGCTCAAGCTGCTCTACCTCTCCCCGGAGACGCTGCTGAGCCCAGCGGTTTGGTCCCAACTGCTCGATCCGCAGCTCCCCCTAGCGGCTCTGATCATCGATGAAGCCCATTGCCTGGCCCAGTGGGGCGATAGCTTTCGACCGGCCTACGATCGCCTGGGTGCAGTGCGTTCGGCCCTGTTGGCCCAGCGGCCAGGAGCGGTGCTGCCCATCGGGGCCTTTACGGCGACGGCGGATCGGGCCACCCGCCAGCGGCTGGTGCAGTCCCTGGGGCTGGTGGAGCCGAAGCTGTTTGTGCGATCGCCCCACCGCCCCCAGTTGGAGCTACAACTCCAGCGGGTTTGGACACCGCGCCAGCGCCGTCAGGCAACCCTAGATTTTTTGCAGCGCCAGGCGGGCCAAACAGCTCCAGCCGCCCCAGCCGCCCCAGCAGCAGCCATGCCCTCCGGCTTGATCTACGTCCGCCGCCGCCGCGACAGCGAAGCCCTGGCCGCGCTCTGCAAAAAACAGGGCTGGCGGACCGCTGCCTACCACGGCGGCCTCACCGCTGCCCAGCGCCGGGAAATCGAACAGGCCTGGCTGGCGGGAGCCCAGGGCGGCGGCCTGGCCTTTGTAATCTGCACCTCTGCCTTTGGCATGGGCATCGATCTGCCCACCTGTCGCTGGATTTTGCACTACCATTTGCCGCTGCTGCTGTCGGAATATGTCCAGGAAATTGGCCGGGCCGGGCGGGATGGCCAACCGGCGGTGGCCCTGGCCCTGGCCAGCGAACCCACGGGCTGGCTAGACCCCAGCGATCGCCAGCGCAACCGTGCCTTCCTCGATCGCCTGGCCGAGCAACAGCGCCAAGCCCTCGCCCTTGCCCGCCAGCTCCCTCCCCAAGGCTCCCTTCAGCAAGCCCGCCAACGCTATCCCCAAGCCGCCCTGGCCCTGGCTCTCCTCCATCGCCTCGGCCAGCTAGAGTGGCTTGATCCCCACCATTACCGCCTGCGACCCGCTTCCTCCCAGGCCCCTGCAAACGCCAGACTAACCTGCGGCCCGGACCCCAAGCCCATGGTGCGGTACTTGCGTCAGGGGGGCGATCGCTGGCAATTCATCTGCCAGGCCTTCGAGTAGGTTGCTTAACCCGGCAGCCAGGGCCAAGGGCCAGGATAAAAGCTCAGGGTCAAAGGCCTCGCCAGAAATAAGCTTGTAAACTGAAACTTGCAAACTGGCGGAAACGCCACAGCCGCCAAGTCTTAGTCTTCGATTCCCATGCTCAACCGTCGTTTCTGTTTTGCGCCTGTTCCTAGGCACCGCTCCAGGGCGATCGCCTAGGCTTGTCGCCCCGCCCCGCCCTGGCCCTAGGTGGCACCCTGCCCCCCCTCGACCAGCCCGCGCCGGAGTTTTCGCTGCCCACCAACACCGGCAATGGCCAAATTCGCCTAGCGGACTACCGGGGCAGTTGGACCGTGCTCTATTTCTATCCGAAAGACTTCACCTCCGGCTGCACCCTCGAAGCCCAACGCTTCCAGCAGGATCTGCCCCAATACGAACAGCGCAATGCCAAAATCCTCGGCGTCAGCGCCGACGATGTCGATGTCCATGCCCAGTTCTGCGATGCTGAGGGCTTGAAGTTTCCGCTGCTAGCCGATGGGGATGGGGCCGTGAGCAAGGCCTATGGCTCCTGGCTGGCTCCCTATTCCATGCGCCATAGCTTTTTGATCGATCCTGAAGGGATCCTGCGCCACCGGTTTGTGGCGGTGCGGCCCTCGGTCCACAGCCGGGAGGTGTTGGCCAAGCTGGATGAGCTGAGGGCAGCGGGTTAGCCCCAGACCAGCCCCGAATCAGCCCCGAATCAGTCCAGGGTTAGCCCAGGGTTGCCAGGGGCTTGCAGATTTTGTTCGCCAGTTCTTCTTCCTGCTGCTGCATCTGGGCGATCGCCCCCTGGACGATCGCCTCGCAGCTCATTCCTTGGTCATACTGGGCCAGCCAGCGCTGGGCCTGGTTGCCATCGCGCAGAATCTCCTGGAGCGGCGCGAGGAAGCCGCTGTAGCCCTCGGCCTTGGCCAGGGGCCAGGTGCGGTCGTAGAGGTCTTGGATCCAATCGCGGGCGCTGAGGCGGCGGCCATCCTGCCAGTGGGTCAGTTGGGCATTGAGGCTGTCCTTGGCCACGGCGGCTTCGTTTTGGGCCGTCAGGTCCAGCAGCTCATCGGGGGTGAAGCGGCTGGCGGTGAGGGGATCCAAATTGGGCTGGGCCAACATTTGCTGCATCCGGGCTTCCAGCAAGGCGGTGATCGCCAACAGGTGGATCGGATCGGTGACCAGGTCGCAGATTCGCAGCTCTAGGCGATTGAGATCGTAGGGGCGGCGATCGCCATTGGGCCGCACCGAGCTCCAGAGGTGGCGGACGCTTTGCATGGTGCCCAGTTCAAGCTGGAGATCGACCCAGTTGATATGGTCGAGGTGGCTGGCAAACAGAGGCACCCGCTGGGGCGTTTGGGGGAAGACCTGCCAGCGGCTGGAATGGTAGCCCGTGGGCTGGCCATCGAGGAAGGGCGAGGCGGCGCTGAGGGCCAAAAACAGGGGAGCCTCCACCCGAATCAGGCGACAGGCCTGCATCAGGGCTTCGGGATCGGCCAGGCCGACGTTGATATGGACGCTGGCGGTGACGACGTTGGTGCCGTAGGTCTGCTCGATGTAGTCGTGGTAAGGGTTTTCCGGGGCGGAGCGGTAAAAGGTTTTGCTATCCCCCAGGGAGAGGGTACTGCCGGGGTGGAGGGTGTAGTCGCCCAGGGTTTGGAGGTAGCGGCGCAGGCGGCGGCGGGGCTCCAGCAGGTCGCAAACTAAGGGGTCGTAGTTCTGGCGCGGTGCGGTGATGTATTCCACGTTGCGGCTGTCGGGCTCGCGCACAAAACCGGTCAGCGTATCGGCAATCTGGTGGGAGAGGCCAACGATTTTGCCGCTGGGGGTGCCGGTGTATAGCTCGATCTCAAAGCCTTTTGTGAGTTGCACCGCGTTGGTCCTCTTGGGTTGAAAGCGTTGGATAGCAAGGGTCGGATAGCAGGGGGCGAGCATTCGAGGGCGATCGCCAGGGTTAGTAATTCCCAGAGCCAGGTCTCAGAACCAGATCTTAGGATTCCGTCCTCAGAATACTGGACGGTCTGGATATCAGGCTAGGGCCTCCAGCTCCCTCAGTTTGCCCGGTTGTCCGGACGGATTCCTCTACCGGCGGGTAAACCTATCTTCCCGCACTTTTGCCAGCGGGGTTTGCTTTTCTCAGTCAATTTTCAGGCCTGGAGCTCGGGCTCGGAGCGGCTGGGGCGGCGATCGCTCCGGAAAAGCCCAGCACAACCCAAAGCCTGGGGAATCCCCCAGGCCCCTGCCAGTGAGTTCTAGGGCCAGTGAATTCTGGGGCCAGCGAGTTCTGAGGCCAGCGGCCAGGGCTGCCAGCAGCGGGTGCGTTCAGCCTCAGCCCTGGTTTTTCAAATTCTCCAGCTCCTGGCGCAGGGCAGAAACCTGGGCCGTCAGATCCTTCAAATCCTCTTCCACACCGGGATTCGCCACGGGCGCTGCCGCCGTGTTGACCGTTTTGTAGCCATCCGCCCCAGAGGGGGTGCCCCCGAAGCCCTGCTGAGACATCCAGCTATCCACCGCACCTCGGGCTTCCTGTTCGGTCACGGCCCCCTTTTGCTCCCATTCCTGGGAGAGGGATTCAAAATCTGTGGTGAGTCGCTGGAGGTTATCGTCCCACTTGCGGGCATCCTGAACGCTTTCGACCAGGGATGCTGTTGCCCCCAGGGCCATACGAAATCCCTTTTGCAAGGTTTTGGTAATCGGATCTGAACTCATGGTTCGACTCTAGCTCAAGGGGCATGGATGGACAGGCCGATTTTAGCGCAAGCCGATCGACGCTGTCAGAGGACGTTTGAGAATAGCTTTAGCTGTAGCTGATGGTGCCCATAGCCCGTACTTTTGCTTAAGGAAATGGGCAAGTCTCGCCAAGGAATACCTGCTCGATACCGATAAAGCACGGCTTCGAAAAACCAGCGGTTGTCTTTGGCCGTCCCCCCGACGTGGCCTTCACGCCCGAGCAGGAAGCCTTCGATTCTCTCCCACTGGTCATTACGTAGTCCGTATCGATTCATTGGATCTCAGTTCATCAGCACGCCAGTACCGTAATAACACAACTGATTTCGGACCCTAGCCACCAGGGGAGTTGGGCATGCAGTAGCAAAAAGGAGGTGAGAACACGAGCGATCGCCCCGGATCTTAGAGCTGATTTCCAAAGAGAACCTTGAAAAGAGTCCGAAAGCCCTGTGGATTAAGACTTTGAGAGAAAATTTGTTCTTGTGTGCTTCGAGGCGTTTCCGACCCCCTCTCTAGACAAGGCTTTGAAGTACTTTACAAATTAGCTCTTAAGCCCAAGCGATCGCTCCAAACTCAAAATTAGCCAACGCCCCTAAATCGCACAGGTCACATTTGTACCCCCCAAGCCGCAATAGCCATTGGGATTCTTCGCCAGATACTGCTGATGGTACTCCTCAGCAAAGTAATACTCCGGCGCATCAATAATCTCTGTCGTAATTGCGTCGTAGCCCTTCTCCTTCAGCGCTGCCCCATACAGCGCCTTGGATTCCTCCGCCGCCGCCTTTTGCTCAGCGCTGTAGGTGTAGATGCCGGAGCGGTATTGGGTGCCCCGGTCATTGCCCTGGCGCATACCCTGGGTGGGGTTGTGGGCTTCCCAGAAGGTCTTGAGCAACTGCTTGTAGCTGATTTTGCTGGGGTCGTAAACCACCTGCACCACTTCGTTGTGACCGGTCATGCCCGAGCAGACTTCTTGGTAGGTGGGGTTAGGGGTGTGGCCTGCGGCGTAGCCCACAGAAGTGGTATACACGCCATCCAATTGCCAGAACTTGCGCTCAGCACCCCAGAAGCAGCCGAGGCCGAAGACAGCCAGTTCCATGGCTGGAGGGAAGGGGCCTTTGAGGGGATTGCCGTTGACGAAGTGCTTGTCGGGCACGGGCATCTCGGTACTGCGACCGGGCAGGGCTTCTCCTTTGCTGGGGATGGTCGTCTTCTTTTCGCCAAACAGTGCAGAAAAAATCATGGTGAATCGGGGGACGCAGGGTGATTGAAAGGTTGTTTCTACAAGGTAGCGAAAACGCAGGCTGGGGGTGGGTGAGGATCGCCGATGGTGGGAGAAGAATCGAAGGCTGACCCCTCCCGGCCTCCCCTTGGAAAAGGGGAGGAGCTGTTGGCCTATTGGTGTCTGGGTTTTCCTGCTTTTAGCTTTTGCTGAAGTCCTTGGTAACTCAGCTTGACCATGAAGCTCGGCAACCAGGCTTGACGCTCACCGCCAACCTGTCCCTCCCCTTACGAAGGGGAGGCTAGGAGGGGTCGCCTTGCTTCTATAGCCTAGGCTTCAATCTTCAAGGTCTTGATTTTGTCGCCTTGGCGGATGGCGTTAACTACATCCATGTCTTCGGTTTTGCCGAAGGTGGTGTGAACGCCGTCCAGGTGGGGCTGGGGGCTATGGCAGATGAAGAATTGGCTGCCGCCGGTGTTCTTGCCCGCATGGGCCATGGAGAGGGTTCCGGCTTCGTGCTTGTTGCCGTTGATCTCGCAGTTGATCTTGTAGCCGGGGCCGCCGGTGCCGGTGCCCTGGGGGCAGCCGCCCTGAATCATGAAATTGGGGATGACGCGGTGGAAGTTGAGGCCGTCGTAGAAGCCTTTCTCGGCCAGCTCGACGAAGTTCTTGACGGTGTTGGGGGCGTCGGCGTCAAAGAGCTCCAGGGTGATGGTGCCTTTGTCGGTGTCCATGATGGCTTTAGTCATGCTTGATGCTCTCTTGCTTGCTTATCTTGCTTGCTTATATGGGGGCCAGCTTCCCATTGTTACATGGAACTTCAGCCTGCTGGTGGGGCTCAAGTCGCGGATCCCGTACCAAAATAGCCTGGGTTTGGCCGGGGGGCCAGTAGACCTGGGCGTAAGTTTGGCTACCCTCACCCTAAATCCCTCTCCCTTTCTGGG
>JAAUQQ010000288.1 GCA_012032745.1 Synechococcales cyanobacterium RM1_1_8 | reverse complement strand
CGGCTCCTCTTGGAATGGGGTGGTGAATCAACGCTTGGGGACGAATGGCGGCGGGACAACGGCGGGACGAACAGCGGGACGAACGGCGGGACGAACGGCGGGACGAACGGCGGTTCGTCCCTACGGGCGGACCTGTATTTGGAAGGTTCCGACCAACACCGGGGCTGGTTCCAATCCAGCCTGCTCACCAGCGTTGCCGTCAATGGCCATGCCCCTTACAAAACCGTGCTGACCCACGGCTTTGCCCTGGATGAGAAGGGCTACAAGATGAGCAAGTCCCTGGGTAACGTGGTGGACCCAGCGGAAATCATCAACGGCGGCAAAAACCAAAAGCAAGACCCCGCCTACGGTGCAGACGTGCTGCGCCTTTGGGTCTCTTCCGTGGACTACTCCAGTGATGTGCCCATCGGCAAGACCATCCTCAAGCAGATGGCCGATGTCTATCGCAAGATCCGCAACACGGCCCGCTATCTGGTGGGTAATCTCCATGACTTCGATCCCAAGACCGATGCCGTGGATTATGCCGACCTGCCAGAGCTGGATCGCTACATGCTCCATCGCATCACCGAGGTCTTTGCCGAAGTAGATGATGCCTACCAGACCTACCAGTTCTTCCGCTTCTTCCAGACCGTGCAGAACTTCTGCGTGGTGGACCTGTCTAATTTCTATCTGGACATCGCCAAGGATCGGCTGTACATCAGCTCCACCGATGCCCAGCGGCGGCGCAGTTGCCAGACGGTGATGGCCGTGGCGTTGGAGAACCTGGCCAAGGCGATCGCCCCGGTCCTCTCCCACATGGCCGAGGATATCTGGCAAAACCTACCCTACGAAACGCCCCACCAGTCCGTCTTCCAGTCCGCCTGGCTCAACCTCGACGATGCCTGGAAGCAGCCGGAGTTGGCAGAATCTTGGCAGCCCCTGCGCGACCTGCGTGGCGAAGTCAACAAAGTCTTGGAACAGGCCCGCAAGGACAAGAAGATTGGCTCATCCTTGGAAGCCAAGGTGCTGTTGTACGTTGCCGATTCCGAGCTAAAGCAACGGCTGAGCGCGATGAATCCAGCGAATGGTTTAGCTGCTGAAAATCAGGTCGATCAGTTGCGCTATTTGTTCTTGGTCTCGGAAGTTGAGCTGGTGGAGGATGCCACCCAGGCGACGGCGCTGGAGTATCACACTGAGGTAAATGGTTTTGCCATTGGCGTGGGGGATGCCAGCGGGGAAAAGTGCGATCGCTGCTGGAATTACTCGACGACGGTGGGGGATTCGAAGGAGGATCCGACGATTTGCGATCGCTGTGTGAATGCCCTGCAAGGCAAGTTCTAAACGAACATTCGTCGCTGCAAAGACTTCAGACACCGGGTGTTTTTGAAACACCGGGTGTCTCACTTTGATTGCGCTAGGCTATATGTAGCTTGATCACAGCGGTTTTTAGCATCGAACTCTCAGATGAATTCGCCGCAAGGCTTCAGCCCGTCTGGAACAACCTTCCCCGCAAAGTTCTGGAGGTGGTGGTGGTCGAAGCCTATCGGGAGCAGGCTGACTTTGACCAGGATTTACAAGTGATGCAAGACCTCGCGAGCCAGGGCAAAGTACAGCTCCCGTGATCGTCGTTTCAGATACTTCGCCGCTTTGCTATTTGATTCTGATTGAGCAGATTGAACTTCTGCATCGTCTCTATAGGTCTGTCGTGATTCCGACAGCGGTTCATCAAGAGCTGATCGCGAAGGGGGCTCCGGCCAAAGTTCAGGCATGGATGAGTGATATTCCAGATTGGTTGATAATTTAAGCTTTAGCGACGCCACCGGCAGTAGAGCTAAATATTTTGGACCCAGGGGAGCGAGAGGCGATCGCCTTAGCGGAACAACTCAATGCAGAGCTAATCTTACTGGATGAACAAACCGGAAGAGCAACTGCTCAAGCCCGTGGACTCGCCTTCGTTGGCATTCTCGGGATTTTAGGCGCTGAAGGTGGCAAGTGGTTGTTTTCGGAGTATGACGGTTTAGAGGCAGTGCTGGTTTGTGCGGCGCTGCCGTTTGAGCTGGCGTTGGCTGATTTGTACGAAGATATTGAGTTTGCGAAAAATCTTAATTAAACAAGATACGGTACTGCTTGCCTGATAAGACTTGATGATCCAAGGCGAGCGATGGGTGCCACAACTGGCCTATTTCCTGAATGAAAAATAGCCATCGCGAAACCGCAGTTCAGTTCTTTTTCAAGATAAAAAAACTTGGGATTAAGCCTTTAAGAAAGACTTAAAGCGGGTATCAAGTTAACTGCATAACTACGGTTATTTCAGCACCAACGTGAACAGGTAGCCATGAATTCCTGTGATTTATACGGAGTGATTCGCTCCACTCCAAACTGAGCGATCTGCACTGGAATTCCTCACTCGCAGCCCTGCAACTCATCGGCGATCGCCCCAACGTTCGCTGTCGGGCCATCCCAGCCTGACGAATTTCTGTTGTTAGTCCCTGTTACCTGTTTTCCATGGAAGCCAATACCCTCGGCAGCACCACCCCCCCGATCAATTCCATTGCCTTTGTGGATGGTGGCCTATTCCAGGCCAGCGATCTCATTAGCGGCATTCATGCCGATCGCATCATTCTCCTGGATGACCCCACCCGCCAACTCGCCCAAATCACTGAAATCCTGACCCAGTATAGCGACCTCGCCAGCATCCACATCTTTTCCCACGGTGATGACGGTGCCCTGCGCCTGGGCGAGGTCACCCTGGATCAGTCCTCCCTCGGCCAATACGAAGCTGATTTGCGCAGTTGGGGCAACGCCCTCCAGGCGGGGGGAGACCTGCTGCTCTACGGCTGCAATTTAGCAGAGACCCCCGATGGCCTAGCCTTTGTGGAGCAGCTTAGCCAATTAACCCAGGCAGACATCGCAGCCTCCAGCGATGCCACGGGCCACAGCAGCCTGGGCGGTGATTGGGAGCTGGAAGTGAGCACTGGCGCGATCGCCGCCGCGATCGCGGTGGACCTAGTCACCCAGAGCCAATATCAGGCCCTACTCCCGATTACGATCTACGCTGCCGGAGCCGAAAACACCGAAACCATGGAGCTGCGCATTGACGGCAAAACCGTCAGCACCTGGAACAACATCGGTGGCGACCCCAGCCGCCGCGACTTCCGCCCCTACAGCTACAACAATGCCCAAGCGATCGCTCCCAGCCGCATCAGCGTCGCCTTCACGAACGATCAGTTCAATGCGGCCCAAGGCATCGACCGCAACCTCCATGTGGATCGCATCGTGGTCGATGGCGAGACCTTTCAAACCGAAGCTCCCCAGGTCTTTTCCACCGGCACCTGGAAGCCAGGTGATGGCATCGTACCCGGCTTCCGCACCAGCGAAATTCTCCATACCAATGGCGAGTTTCGATTTGCAGATACAACCCAGAACAACCAGGGCGATCTCATCCAGGTGCGAGCCAGGGGCAGCGAGGGCGGTGAGCAGTTTGCGCTCTCCCTCGGTGGCAGGACTGTCGCGAGCTTTACGGCCACAACCGCAAATCAAACCTTCAGCTATCGCGCTGCGGGGGATGTCAGCGCCGATGATGTGCGGGTCACGTTCTTGAACGATCGCTTCGACCCGGCCAAAGGCATTGATAGCAACCTCATTGTGGACTATGTGGATGTGGCTGGCGATCGCTTCCAAACCGAAGCCCCCACCGTCTTCTCCACCGGCACCTGGACCCCTGCCAATGGCCTCAGCCCCGGCTTCCGCCAGAGCGAAATCCTCCATGCCAACGGCTATTTTCAATATGCGGCGGCGGCCCCTCCCGTTGCTCCCAGTCGTTTTGCCCTCAAGGACAGCAACACCGTCTTCGTCAACGAGGACGCAGGCCGCGCCACCTTCACAGCCGTTCGCAGCGGCAGTAGCCAGGGCCGCGCCACCCTGGAATTCACCACCAACAGCGTGGGGGGCAATACCTCCGCCACCCCAGGCCAGGACTACCGCCCCCCCGCCCTAGGTAATCGTCCCAACACGGGGCAGATTGTGTTTGCAGATGGCGAAACCGAAAAGACGTTCTCCGTAGAAATTATTGATGACAATCGCTTTGAGGGCACTGAGACCTTTAGCGTGGGTCTGCAAAATCCCAGCACGGGCAGCCTAGATGCCCCCCGCACAGTCCTGGCCAATATTTTGGACAATGATGCCCCTGCAACTCTCTCCCTCAACGCCTCTGGCATAACCACCTCCGAGTCTGCCCGCATCGCCTCCCTCACCGTCCAGCGCAGCGGCGACAGCAGTGCAGCGGCTGCGGTCAGCTTCCGCACCCTCAACGGCAGCGCCATCGCTGGAAATGACTACATTGCCCGTTCTGGCCAGCTCAGCTTTGCTCCCGGCGAAACCACAAAAACCATTGCCATCAGAGTCAGAGACGATGCCTTTGTCGAAAACCGCGAGACCTTCACGGTCGAACTGCTCAGCCCCCAGGGGGCTGTCCTGGACAGCCAGCGCCGCTCCACCGTCACGATTCTCGACAATGATCTAGAACTGGGCGACCTCACACGCACCACCGCAGTTTCGGGCCTGCGCCAGCCCACGACCCTGGACTGGACCCCCGATGGGCAGTACATGCTGGTGGCCCAAAAGAACGGCCAGGTGAGGGTTGTCGATAAAAATGGCAACCTGCGGGCAGCTCCCTTGGTGGATCTCTCTGGGGAAGTGAACGATACCCGCGATCGCGGCCTCCTGGGCATGGCCATCCACCCCGAATTCCCCAGCCAGCCCTACCTCTACCTGCTCTACACCTACGATCCCCCAGAAACCGCTGGTCGCACCGGCCTGGGTGCTCCCGATGGCGATGGCAATCGCCCCTCTCGCCTGGTGCGCCTCACCGTCAACCCCCAGACAATGGTTGCCAATCCAACTAGCAAGGTGATCCTGGTGGGCAAGAACAGCACCTGGGCCAATACCAGTTCCCCCACCCGCAACAGCACCGGCGACACCGAAATTCCTCCCTCGGGCATCGTCGGTGGCAGCATCACCGCCCCAGCCAACCAAATTGATCGAGGCGCCCAGGACAACGATCCAGATCGCCCCGGCATCCAAAACCAAAATATTCGAGACTACCTCGCCACCGACAGCGAATCCCATTCCATCGGTGATTTAGGCTTCGGCGCTGACGGCTTTCTCTACTTGAGCAATGGCGATGGCACATCCTACACCTTCCAGGATCCCCGCACCGTCCGCGTTCAGGATCCCAACAACCTCTCGGGTAAGGTATTGCGCATCGACCCCATCACGGGCAAAGGCGTTTCTAGCAATCCGTTCTATAGCGGAAACGGCGACAGTAATGCCTCCAAAGTCTTCTATTCCGGTCTGCGCAACCCCTTCCGCTTCACCTTCGATCCCCTCTCGGAGCTGCCCGTGATTGGCGATGTGGGCTGGAATACATGGGAGGAGATCAATACTGGCGTGGCGGGTTCCAACTTTGGCTGGCCCTATCTCGAAGGCCCCGAACCCACAGGCGGTTATGCAACGTTGCCCCAGGCGGTCTCGTTCTACAACCAGGGCAACCGCAATAATCCTAGTGACAGCGCCGCGATCTTTCCGCTGCTCTCCCGCAGCCATGGCGAACCGGACAATGCCAATGCAATTATGGTGGGCGACTACTACAACAGCAAGACGCTGATGTTTGGCGATCTCAACGGCGGCACACTCTATGCCGCCACCCTAAATAGCAACCGCCAGGTGAGCAATATCCAGGTGTTTGATACCGATAATCGTTTTGTCGTAGATATGAAAATGGGGCCGGACGGCAAGCTCTACGGCGTCAGTCTCACAACTGGCAGCATCCTGCGCTGGGAGCCTGAAGATGCCGCAGCCCGAGCAACCTTGGCCTTAGCATCAGCCGTTGCAGCCCCATAGGCCCGCAGGACATTGGTTGCGCATTTGCCGCTGTTTATGCGCCAGCAACTAGTGTCTGTTGGTGTTAGTCCAAGGGCCACCTCTGATAAACTAGGGGTGGCTCCTCTAGAAATCGCCTAGGCCCAAGCGCAACGCCAATCCACAGCAGACAGGTCAAGATTTGATTGACTGACAAAACTCGAACCGCCCTCACCCCAGTTTAACCCTGCAAACTCACCACCGCTCCCAACGTCGCCACAACAGACTGCCCCAACGCCTCCAAGTCATAGCCCCCCTCCAACCCAAACAGCACCCGCCGCGTCAGCCCCAAACAGCGCTGGGTAAACAGCCCATAATCCTCTGGCTGCAGCGCCATCCCCGCCAACGGATCCGCCTGCGTTGCATCGTAGCCCGCACTGACAATCAACAAATCCGGCCCAAATGCCTGCAAAAACGGCATCACCTGGCCCTCAAACACCGGCAAATATTGCTCAATGGTGCTGCCCGCTGCCATCGGCAAGTTCAGGACATTGCCATGGTTTCCCCGCTCCTCAGCCTGGCCCGTGCCGGGGTAGAAATGCTCCTGGTGCAGTGAACAGTAGGCGATCGCCGCATTCCTTTCACAAATATCCTGGGTGCCATTGCCATGGTGAACATCCCAATCCAGGATGGCCACCCGCTCAATGCCCGGCTGCTCTAGGGCGTAATGGGGCGGCGATCGCCCCATT